>NZ_AKIX01000052.1:0-57747 GCF_000282075.1 Brevibacillus sp. BC25 | reverse complement strand
CCCTGCCATATTGGCTGCTACTTGTTTCATGGATGGTCCTCTCCCTTGCATTTCATTTTTATTCGATTAGCGTTTTTCCGTGCTTGAAGCTGCTCCACGCTCAGTAACGAACCATGTCGTATAGTTACCTGCTCGGAATTGTTCGTCCAGTAATACTCCTTGCAAAAACGGAATGTTCGTTTTAATGCCAGTAATCAGAAAATGATCCATAGCTTTCTGCGCTTGTTGCACAGCCTCTTCTCTTGTGGCCCCAGATACAATGACCTTTGCAATCATCGGGTCGTAAAAAGGAGTCACCTGCGTACCTGTCTCTACCCCATCATCGATTCGTACATGTTCGAATGCAGGTGGTTGGTACAACGAAATCGTTCCTGGTGATGGCAGGAAGGTGACAGGGTCTTCCGCATAAACACGCAGCTCAATCGCGTGGCGCAGAGCCTTGACGTCCTCTTGCTTGATCGACAGCGGGTGACCATCGGCAATGTCCAGTTGGAGCGACACGAGGTCAATGCCCGTCATTTCTTCCGTCACGGGATGCTCCACTTGCAAGCGTGTATTCATTTCCAAGAAGTAAAAGTTCTTCTGCTCATCTACGATAAACTCGACCGTTCCTACACCCGAGTAGCCCACTGCTTTCGCTGCTGTAACCGCTGCATCGCACAGAAGCTCTCTCGTTGCTGTGTCCAAAAAGGGCGAAGGGCTTTCTTCGAGCACCTTTTGATGTCTGCGCTGTATGGAGCATTCCCGTTCTAATAAGTGGATGACATTTCCATGCTGATCGGCAACGACCTGCACTTCGATGTGGCGCGGACGTTCCACGTACTTCTCCATGTACATCGCATCGTTACCAAAATACGCTTTTGCGCGACCTTTCGCCGATTGGTAGGCTTGACGCAGCTCGGCCTCGTCTCGACAAATGTGCATCCCGATTCCTCCGCCGCCAGCACTGGCCTTGAGCATTACAGGATATCCGATGGACATCGCGATGACAGCTGCTTCATCTGGTGAATCGATAGCCTGTTCGCACCCTGGAACGACTGGTACTCCTGCGGCCTCCATAATATGGCGCGCAGTCAGCTTGTCACCCATTTGACCGATGACCTCCGGGGTTGGACCAATGAAAAGAAGATCTTCCTCCAGAACGCGGCGGGCAAAAGATTCGTTTTCTGACAAAAGACCGTAGCCTGGATGAATGGCATCGGCACCGGTGCTTTTCGCTGCTGCAAGAATGGCCTCTACGTTCAGGTAGCTGTGTGGCACAGGCGGTGGACCAATATGGACTGACTCGTCTGCTTCACGAACAAACGGCAGATCCTTGTCTGCATCCGAATAGACAGCAACCGTAGCCACTCCTCTTGCCTTGCATGTACGAATAATTCGTCTGGCAATTTCACCACGGTTTGCGATTAATACCTTGTTCATGGCAACGCTCCCCTCTTTGACAAACCGACTACAACCGTAAGCGCTTCCAAATTGTTTGCCTGGTTTGTATCATGTGATGCTACTTTCTATTTTGCCACGAGAATGATCATAGTTCTAGGATGAAATTTTAAATTTTTCCAAGGAAGCGAAATCATTTCCTGACAATCCCTCCAATTAAAAAAGAAAAACACTTCGGAAAAGCCAATCATCGTGTATAATAAAGGGGCGGCCAAAAGGTGGCCAAGGCAAAGAGCTGTGAGAGGAGTGGCTAACCATGTTTGAAGTAAGACGTTTGCAAATCAACTATAAGACACTGGAGGAATTCCAGAAGTTTCGCGAATTTGGCCTGGAGGAGCTTTCTATGAAGGAAGACCTGGAGGCGAACATCGTGGAAAACGATTCGGAATCTCCATTTTACGGTATTTATGACAACGATCTTATGGTAGCACGTATGAGCCTCTACAAAATTGACGGGAAATACGATCGTTACTTCCAACCTGCGCAAGACTATTATGAGCTGTGGAAGCTCGAAGTCCTGCCCGACTACCGTCACAAAGATTACGGAACTGCTTTGGTCAACCACGCGAAGAGCTTTGGAGCTCCTATTAAAACCAACTCCCGCTGTCGCGCAGACGATTTTTGGTTGAAAATGGGCTTCACGCCTGTGAAATACAACCTCATGCGTGACCGTGGTGAAAACCCGTACGTATGGTTGCCAGAGAGCGTAGAGCTGCAAGACTAGCTCTCCCTTTCCCAACATGAATGACAAATGAATGCGTAAACAAAAAGAAGCGGATCAATGACCGCTTCTTTTTTCATGCCTTGCGCTTATTTTTCCACGCGCTCTAAATTTCCGTTTTCATCCATTTTGAAGATCGCTTTGTTGGAATCCTCTTCCTGTAAAAAAGCAAGCTTGCGTGCACGATCCATGATCTGTACCAAGGCACGGTAGTCATCATTGACACCCTGAACCTGATCCAGCTCTTTTCTAGCGCGTTCGTGGGCTTCTTTCAATTCTTTTAACTCCAACTCTTTTCCTTCCAACTCTTGTTCCAATTGTCGCAAACGACGAGTCATTTCTTTTTGATTGCCGAGCATGCGAATGACTGCTTCAATCTGCTGCTCCTCTACATCCGCGTACTTTTGTACCTCTGCTACTGGTGTTTCAGATCGTTTTGTGTGCAACGTGACGACCTCGACCTCAGCCACCACAGGAGGCGGTGCTTGAATCCTCCCGAGCTTTTTCAGCTGCTGCCTTTGGCTTTTCGCAATCGAAATGGCCGCATCGTACCGTTTGCGTACGCAACTATTCCAGCGGAAGCCGCACGCAGCTGCTGTCCTTCCTAACCTTTGACCCACTTCTTCAAATGCAGCAAGCTGTGTGCCGCCTTCGCGTATGTGGCGCAAGGTGACTTCCGCCAACACTAGATCGTCATCTTCGGTCCATGCGTCTTGTCTGGAAGCTACCATATGAGTCCCTCCCGTTACCTTTAAAAAGGATGATGTAATTCATCCTATGCTTTTCCCTACTCTTGTAGAATCGCTTTCTACTAGAAAAAGTATGTCCAAGCAAATAAATGTTTAAACGAAAAGGACTACATCGATCAGGACGTTGGGCGCTTAGTCAGGAAGCTTTCCACTACGGCGACGTGTTCAGGGCTACCCCATAGATGCGCACATTGACTCACTTCACGCCGGATTCGTTCTTCTTGAGGAAGGCCCATACGCTTCCACTGCAAGACCTTCATGTATGCCTCAATGCCAGCAAGCGGCTGGGCAGCGATTTTTCGAGCGAGTCGATATACTTCCTCATGCAGCTTTTCTTCTGTGTATACCTCGTCAACAAAGCCGTAGGACTTGGCTTCCTCTGCACGCAATCTGTCACCAGTCAACAGGAGAGCGAGTGCCTTTGATTCTGGCAGCAAGTCCAACAGTCGACTTCCTCCACCCCAGCCTGTTGTAATATGCATGCTGATTTGTACAAACCCGAAGGTCGCCCGGTCACTGGCAAAGCGAAAATGACATGCGCCCGCAAACTCACAGCCACCTCCGACCGCTGCACCGTTAATCATAGCAATCACCGGTTTCGAATACTGATCAATGGCGGACAAAAGCCCTGTTACTTTACTGAGCAAAGGATGCGCCTGTTCAAAGCCACGCGCTGCAATAAACTGATTCAGATCGCCTCCGGAAACAAAGCTTCTGCCTGTCCCCGTCACAATCAGAAGCTTTACCTCAGGATCGGCTTGGCAGTCTCGTAAGACCTGATGCAGTTCGTCAACCAGCTCCACGCTGATCGCATTATGTACATGCGGTCGATTTAATGTGATCGTGGCGATACCGTCCTGTTTTTGCAAAAGCAAAGTCTCCATAAGAACTCCCACCTTTTATCAGCTTGTGGCTTTATTTTACCCTTCGATGGACAAACAAAAAAGAGGAGGTCTTTCCCCCCTCTTCATTAGGACAGCAGATTTTTCATGGCAGAAGAATTGAATCCGACGATCAGGTTTTCACCATCAGTCAGGATCGGACGCTTCAAAAGCTGAGGCTCTTCACTAAGCATTTCGAGCAGTTCCTTCACCGACATATCATTAACATCGACATCCAAGTTTTTAAAACGCTGACTTCTCGTCGACAGGATCTCATCCAAGCCATTTGATGTCATTTTGATAATATCCAGCAGTTCTTCCGCTGTTGGTGGATTTTTGAACAAGTGACGCTCTTCGTAATTCACTCCGTTTTCTGCCAGCCATGCCTTCGCTTTGCGACAGGATGTGCAGCTAGGATAAGTGAAAAACGTTAATTTTTGTGTTTGTGTACGTTCAGCAACGGCCATTTGTTATACCCCTCCATCTCATCTATCACGAGTGATTTCATCTATAAAAGTGTTACCATTTGTAGTTCTTGATGTTTCGTTCAAGCTCTTACAAAAAGTTAGCCAATAAAATTTCTTTCCTTACTTTGGATTTTAATGCTTCATTAACACTATGTCAATAGTAGTTAGTTTAAAAACTAGATGAAAATTCGTGTGATATGCTGTTGTAGCACACTGCTACCTTAACAAGTAACACAAAATGGGATACACTTATGAGGATTGTTCAGATTTGATCTTATGGAGATTGTTTTGAGAAAGGGGTATCGGCATGGACCACGATGCGCAAAAGTTAACCAGTGCTTTAGCTGACCCCACCCGTTTTTCCATTTACCAATTTGTCGCCTACAGTAAAGATCCCATCACGGTTCAGGATATAGCTGATCATTTCTCTATCCACCCTAATGTGGCACGCTTGCATTTGACGAAGTTAGAGGACGTGAATTTACTCACTGCTGTTACAGACAAAAGTGGTAAGGGAGGACGTCCCAGTCGGTTGTACTCACTGTCTGAACAGGTTGTGAGTCTGCAATTCCCTCCTCGTGATTATCAGCTGTTGGCCGATATCGCGATTGAAAGTCTGCTCTCGCTCGGCGAGGCTGGCGAAGCCGCTCTAATTAAAATGGGACATCGCATTGGCACAGAGATGGCAAAACGGGCGGTTGTCCAAAGCGGAATCAATCTAGAAATAGCCTCTATGGAAGAAAAATTGGACCTGGTCCATCGGATTGTCGTGGCTCAGGGATTGAAACCAGACATCGAAGCAATGGCCGAAGGAAAGTTGCGTTTTCGCGTAAATAATTGCACCTTCTCCGACAGCGCAAAAAAATATCCGAATGCCGTATGCCAGATGCACAACGCTCTGTTGATGGGAATATTCGAAACGTACTTGGGGAACATTGAATTACGTGAGGATGATTCCAAAATTCGCGGATGCCAATCCTGCAACTATACGGTGATTCAGTATTAGCATCGCAAGTCCAGTCTCTCCTACCCGCGTGACAACAATCCGTCATACCTTTATCGTTTACACGTGTTCACCTGTCCTATATAATGGGGGAGGAATCTTGTAAATCTTACCGTTCGAGGCAAAAAGGGGGGACAAAAATGGATCGTATGTATCGCGTTCTTGGTTTCTGGACCATCGTGATCGCGTTGATGGCGTTTTGGGCAGAATTGTACCCGATGGCGCTCATCTTCTTCAGTTTGACTGCTTTCTTCGTAGCGCTGAGCTACATGAACCTGACTGAACGAGTATACCTAAACATTTTCTTCGGCTTCATGTTCCTGTCTTTTGTTGGATTCACGTATTACACATTCTTCGTGATGCCTGTTGGCCCACAAGAACACGCTTTGCTACAATTGATCATGTAAGAAAAAAGATGCTCGCCATGAGCATCTTTTTTTGTGTTCCCCTCTTCTTTTACTCCCGGGTGCCTTTCTCTTGAACCATGACCCAAAAACGCCCACCCAAGCCAGCGGGATCAATCAACTGCTGGATCGCCCGATTCCGTTTCATCGCAACGCTCGTAAAAGGGTCTGTATCCATATGCGCGACCGCTTTATGAAGCAAGCCATTCCGCATCAAAAACCGATCCTGTCTCATATAGTCTATTTCCCGTAAACCAGCCTTTTCTCCATACTGCTTCCACGCAGAAAAATTCACATGTGTCGTCATATCTTGTTCACCCATGTTGATATACGGATTCGTATGAGCCTGATGACGATGGTAGCACATCAGTGTTCCGTTTTTTCGACTGGGATGGTAAAGCTCTTCTTGCAGATCACCGTAATCAATCGTGATGACGAACCCTTTTTTCAATAGGCCGGAAACTTCTTGTGCTGCTTGCTCCATCCCCATATTTATCTCAATCCGCATTCCGATCGGCAGCTTCAAGTTCAGGCCGCGCAAATATTCTTCTAGCGCTGGTGTCATCTCCCCCAAAAACTCTTCCAACCCGTCCTCACCAACTCGCACCCATACTTCCTGCCAGCCGGATCTGGTTTTCTCCACAATATGTACTGGAAATGCGTCCAGCCACTCATTCGAGAAAATAACCCCTTCTATTTTTTCATGCTTGGCAGCTTCATTCACGGAAGAATACCAACGCTTCGGACCCTCGTGCCACTGGAGCGCCTCCTGCTGCATTTTCCGGTGATACGGACTCGCCTCTATCAAAATGACTGTCAGTTCTTTGTATACCTCTGGCTTACTCTCACGGATTCGTTCCAGCATGTGACGGCAAATAGCTCCGGTTCCACCACCGATCTCAACGAGCACAGGCGAAGTGATATCCGCCTTCTCCCATGATGCCAAGACTGCATCTGCGACTGTTTCCGCAAAGACAGGATGTACCGATGCACTCGTATAAAAATCTCCCGCTTTGCCAACTTTGGGTTGTTCAACCATATAATATCCATAAGTGTCATGATAGAGGGCCAACTCCATAAAGCGCGCGAACGTAATCGCTTTCCCTGGTTGGCTTGCTATTTCCTCGTGAATCAGTTCGATCATCGTCATAAGCTCTTCTCCTGCTATCCAAATTCAACTAGATAAGGCTATAATACGAAAAGAAGCATACAATATGGAAAGGCAAAAGCAAAAGGTGAAATCATGCGCAAACTTCTTCTCGTCTTGTTCCTACTTGTATGTCCACTGACGGTGTTCGCCCAGGAAGAGCCCTCTACTCCTTTGGAGCAGCTCATCCTGCAGCAGCATTTTACACAAAAAGAGCTGGAGCGAACCCTGACCTTACTCAAGGAAGAAGAGACGCGGACATACGGGGACATCGCTCAAATGGATCTCGATTTGCAACGGCAAAAGCTGGTGATGGAAGCGACACAACGCCGAGCCGGTGAAGTAGCGCGGGCCTATTACATGGGCGAGCGTACTAATCTTCTGACGTTACTATTAAATGCGGAACATTTCAATCAGTTCTTATTGATGTACGACTTCTACGAGATCTTGTACGAGCGTGACATGTCTCGACTAGAGTCCTATCATACTGAGCGCACCAAGCTCACCGCTATGCAAACCGACAAAAAGAATCGATTGGACCAACTTCAAACGCTGCGAAAAAAATACGAGCTTCAATTAGCAGAGATGATCGCCGTCGCCGCTGAAAAAGAAAAAAACGTACAAAAACTGGATGACCCGACAGTTGTGGAATCCATGATGAATCACTTGATTTTAGACTGGGAAAAACGTGGGTTGCCCGCTTTCCAGACCTTCTTCGGAATGCTCGCACAGGTCATGGTTCAAGTTCCCGAGTTGGCGACGCCCGATCGAATTCAGTCGGAAGGTCTCCTCAAGCATACGTTAACCATCAACCAGACTGACTTCAACAATTTTTTGATAGAGAAAGACGCCTTGTTCAAACAATCCCATTTCTCCTTTGAGGATAACAAGCTAACTGTGGAAGGCACATATGATCAGATGGAGCTAAAGCTCGTTGGTAACTATGAGCTCGTCTCTCCTACCCAACTCAAATTCCACATTACCGAGCTGTACTTTGACGGCTTTGCCTTACCTCAATCGACCGTGGAGGAAATGGAGGAAGCGTACGATCTCGGATTTTATCCGGAGCTGATCTCCCCCAATATCCAAGTACAAGGCATCACGCTGATGGACGAAGAATTAAAACTCCAACTGCAATTCAATCTTCCATTTGGATTCGGAAAGAAGTAAAGCCAGCTATTCATTAGCTGGCTTTTTTCTTGGATACAACCTTATTGACATGAACCGGCATTTCCTTCTGCAATTGTGTCATGTACTGGATCGCTTCTTTCGTCAGCGTAGGGTATTTCTGTCCCTGCTTCAGCTTTTCCAATGTTTCTGATACCGGGTAAATGACATAGTTGCGCTTGTTATTCTTCCGATAAAAATGAACGTAAGTCGGAATCATTTCAGCACTTTCGATGCTGGCCTCCCCTGACTCATTCTTGTACAGCACAAGCTTCAGGATTGCGCCAACATCCTTGTAGTCCCAACGCTGCGCAGAGATGAAATTACCCAAAGAGTAGGTGATCAGTCCTTTGTGTTGACGTCCATCTTCGAGGGTAACCGTCTTCCACTCATAAGGTTGTACCACATGTGGATGGGCCCCCAAAATCAAATCCGCTCCAAATGTTAGAGACTGCTCGGCGGTCTTGATTTGTTCAGGACTGGGCATGCGTTGATACTCATTTCCGAAATGAAGCGCTACTGCAACCAGATCGGCTCCTTTTTCTCTTGCCCGTGCGATGTCTTTTTTCATCAGCGCTGGCGAAATCAGATTGACCAGATACGGCTTGCCTTCTGGAATCGCGATTCCATTCGTTCCGTACGTATACGATAGCAAGGCTAGTGTGAATCCGTCCTTGGTCAACAACAAGGGCTCGTCTCGATCCTCGGGACTTGCAAACGTTCCCGTGTGCGGAAGACCGGCTTCATCGAGATATTTGATGGTTTGCAAAACCCCTTGTTCTTTGCGGTCCATCGAATGGTTATTCGCTGTCGATACCGCAGTAAATCCAATTTCCTTCAACGTCTGTGCAAGCGACTCAGGAGAATTAAACATCGGATAGCCTGAGTATTTTGCCTGGCTACCGCTCATCGTTGTCTCAAGATTGCCGATGACCCAGTCTGCCTCGCTGAACATCGGGATGACATTCGGGAAAAATCGTTTAAAATCATAGCTTTTCGTCGCTGGGTCCCAAACGGCATCCAACTGCTCCTGATGCATCATGATATCCCCAACGGCAAGAAGGGAGATGCGCTGTTCCGGAAATCTTGATGGCAAAGTCGGAGGTTGTTTCTCCTGATGATTGGGCGCTGTCTGAGGTGGTGTTTCGGGATCAGGCGCTTTCACGTTGGGAGCTTGGTTCGTCTTATCTGCTTGGGCGATGGGTGCCGCACACCCAACCAGACTCGTGCAGGCGATAACGAGAATGAGTGCCCATTTCCATGTTCGCTTCATAATGAATAGCTCCTTTAGTAAATGGTGACCCCCTTCCTTTTCTCCACCATCTGACAAAATCCTCTCCCAACCTTTATAAAGAATGATGAAATGACTTAGCGAAGCATGCCTGTGACAAACGGATTGTACGTTTTCTCGTAGTCGATCGACGTCTTCGGTCCATGTCCTGGATAAATGATGGTTTCATCATCAAGCTCAAACAGTTTGTCCTGGATGCTGATCATCAGTGTCTCATAATCTCCTCCGAAGAGATCCGTACGCCCGATGCTCTGGTTAAACAGAACGTCACCACCGAAGCAGTGCTGGCCAATGACAAAGGAACAGCTACCTGGTGAATGACCTGGCGTATGCAGCACCTGAATGTGAAAACCTGCCAGTTCCAGAGTCTGACCATCCTCCAGTTCGTGCTCGGCCCGCTCACATACGATGAGTTCAGGCAGATTCCAGCGTCGAGAACCGTTGAGATCAGGATTTGTGAGCCATTCCTGCTCCAGTGGATGAATGTAAACCGGTGCTTTTGTCAATTCTCTTACTTGGTTGAGACCACCAATATGATCCAAGTGGGCATGGGTCAAAAGAATGGCAACGACGTTTTTATTTACGAGGGCACGGAGCAACTGATCTGGCTCCATGCCCGGGTCAATCACAATGGTTTGGTTGGTAGCGGTGTTTGTCACAACATACGCATTGGTTTGAAATGCTCCCAACGCATAAGATTCAATGGCAAGATTTTGATTCATCATAGGAAACCTCCTTGATTTTTTGATACGATAGAAAAAACACGCCTGAAAAACATGGGGATATGACATGCGCCATATGTACGGAATTGAACTGAATGTACCAGCTGGGAAGCTCCCTGGCTTCTATGCTCAAGTCATACATAAAATCGGAGATCATGTCAATGTCTTTGATCGGGACAAACTGCTTTTTATTGTAGAGAATCAAGCCGAACAGGAGAAGCTGGAAACCATTTTGGAGAAGTCCAACATGTTAGGCGATGCCTTTTCCCTATTGCTACTCCCGTCTGTAACCACAATTGATCAACTCGATGATATCGGTTTTGTCTCCCAAAATGAACATTTGTATGTATATGCAGATCAAGTTGCGATCGTAACGCTCGGGGCTCCATCCCAATCAGAAGATCAGTGGGCTGCTATGGAGCAACTCCGCGAGCACGTTCTAGGCGTGATACCCGAAAATATACACCAACCCGAAGCCTACCTGATCGATCAGAGCTTGATTCCACTAGCGGAGGGAATCGCAAAGGCTTATCAAGTGAAGCTCGTTTGGCTCCATCCGACTAAATGAATCCTTTCCATGCAAAAAAGGGAGTTCCTGATAAGAGAACTCCCTTCTCCTTTTTTACGATGATTTCCGATCAAATCGGAACCACGCCACTTGATTGTCTATAAGACCAAAATTAGCGGTGTATTTGCTGCCTTCATATACCACTTCTTGTTCGCCTGTTCCTTTGCCGTACAGCTTCTCTAGCTGCTCAGCACTATCAAACATGGCGAGTCCTCGATATGTTTTGAATTTTTGCGCGTCCCCACGGGGAACTCCTCCTAGCATGATCGATGTCAATTCACCTTTGTGGACTTTGATCATCATCTGGGTCTGATCAACCAGCAGCATCCCCATCACTGCTTCTCCTGCCCCCTGCGCCATCTGCTCTACCGTGTAGCTTTGCCTTGTCACCATATCCATAAAATCAGCTTTTGTCGGCTTCAAAATGTCCATCGCTTCTTTTATGTTCTGTCCGAGATAAATGCCGTTCACTCCGTATTCCTTTTGATTTTCGGGGTCAAATGTAGCAGTTGGTTCCGACCGGCCCGAACACGCCACCAAGACAACTACTGTCAACACCCAAAACGCAGTCATTCGCAAGCATTTCCACATCATTTTGCTGTGCCCACCTTTGCTACCGCTCTTTTGGCTATCTTAGCGTATCCGGCAAGCATCGGGCAACCATAGGGAGATGAGGTTATTCTCGTGTTCCGCTGACTTTGCGGCGCGGTCGATTAGGCGGCAGATTACTGTCCACCGATTGTTTGAAGCTCTCTAGTATTTTGAGGAGTGATGCGAAAAAAGGCGAGCCAAACACCGCAACAATTCCCCACATCCAGGTTCCTAACTGCCACGAATTTTTTACATAAGCTGATTCTGAACCAGTTAAAATGAGAGCCGGGTCTAGACCAAGCATGCCAAAAATGACACCAGCAGCCAATACGGAAATAACCAAATTGAAAAAGCGCTTGTAATGCATCAATCGAGCAGCGTGATACTGATCCTCCCAGCAATTTTCTTTCGCCTCATAGTCCGTCGCCAAAAAGGGAATGACTGATTTAAAAGCTTCCGTAACTCCTGCTGCCGCGCTGGACACCGCTGTTATATAAATCAAAAAAGAAATAGATGAATCCAACGTAACCATCATGCTTCCCTCCTTTGTACATATGTATGGAGTTGGAGGGACAACTTGCAAATTTTTTTGCAGTTTGTATATTTCCCCTTTGTTGTTTATGCGGTAAGATGTGAAGTGCATGTAAATATGAGGAAGGGCAGGGATTGCTATGCAGGACTTTTCTTTTGTATGGAATCAGTACGACTTGATTCGCGGAATGTTTTTGGCGGGATTGACGGAAATAACCGAGGAAGAAGCAGATGTGGTTCCAGTTGGCTTTAAAAACAACATTCGCTGGAATATTGGTCATATTCTTCTGACACAAGATTATTTGCTCTTCGGACCAGAAGGAATGAAATGTCCTCCGCATTACGCAGCCATGTTCGCTCCAGGAACCAAACCTGCTGATTGGCAAAAAGAAGGGCCTTCCCTCGAAGCCTTAGCTGCCGAGCTAAAGGAACAACATGTGCGAATCAAAGAAGAATTGCATGCCCGATTGAATGATCCATTGCCAAAACCGTTTGAACTAGGAGACAAAGGCACTATGCATACTTATGGAGAAATGATGGTCTTCACTCTTTTCCATGAAGGAATGCACATCGGATGTATTTCGTCATTGCGAAAAGCGAGCGCGGCTGCTAAATAAGGAAAATCGGACAAAAACGCGGATCGTTTATCCGCGTTTTTCTTTTTGACTGCCAAATCCTCAAAAAATGAAAACCGCTCCAATGAGGAGCGGTCCTTGTCGAGCCCGAATTGCTTATGGGGTTCTACCGGTTATTCTCTTTGGCTCTTCAACCTCCATCGTAGAGAAAAGTAGCTAAAGGAATCGGTGTATTTCCATACGACTTTCGTCGATTGCTTGATCATGATTATCCACGGATCTTCGCCTCCTGCAAGGCATTTCGCCGTTTACTTACATGAATCATCGGGCTCGACAAAAATAGTATGACCTCCTCGCAGTTTTTCATACATCCTCTTTACAATAAATCTGCGGCCAGCTGTGCAAGCACACTCCGTTCGCCTTTTTCCAACTGGATATGTCCAGCCAGCTTTTGGTCTTTAAATACTTCTACCACGTAGGTTAAACCGTTGTTGCTCTCATCCAGATACGGATGATCGATCTGCTCTGGATCACCCATTAGCACAATTTTCGAGCCGTCCCCCACCCTCGTCAGGATCGTCTTCACTTCATGCTTTGTCAAGTTTTGAGCTTCATCAATGATAATAAATTGTTCTGGGATGGAGCGCCCACGAATATACGTCAAAGCTTCCACCTGCAAACTACCCATGCCTGCCAAAATTTTATCCAGATCACCTGGGCGTTTTGTATTAAATAAATATTCTAAATTATCATAAATCGGTTGCATCCACGGTCGAAGCTTTTCTTCTTTTTCGCCGGGTAAATAACCGATGTCTTTTCCAAGCGGAACGATAGGTCTTGCCACTAACAGTTTTTTGTACTTTTGCTGGTCCTCGATTTGCAGCAGGCCCGCTGCTAATGCCAGCAAGGTTTTTCCTGTACCGGCCTTCCCGGTCATGGTTACTAAAGGAATATCATCTCGCAGCAGCAATTCGGTTGCCATCCGTTGCTGCACGTTACGGGCTCGGATGCCCCAAATCGGATCATCATCTGACACAAGCATTTCTAACATTTTTCCGTCCGGGTCGACTTTTCCAATCGCTGAAATAGATGGGTTGCATTCGTCCTTCAGCACTAAAAATTGATGAGGGTAAAAGCGATAGCGTGGAAAACAGGAGGCCAGCTGCAGCTTTCTTGTCGCGTAGTAAGTCTTGATGATGTTGGACGCTACCATCATCTTCTGATACCCCGGGTAAATACTGGAGAACTCCCCCACAACTCGATCCGAAAGAAAATCCTCTGCGGAAATATTCAAAGCATCAGCCTTGACTCTCATGAGCGCATCCTTACTTACCAAAATGACTGGTCTTGGCTGTGGTTTTCCGTTTTCCTCCTCCTGTAAGTTTAGTGCGACCGCCAAAATGCGGTTGTCATTGCTCATTTCCGTGAATTGTTTCTGAAGGCGGTGGAAAGAGGAATGATTCAGTTCCACCCGAAACAACCCGCCTGTTTCTAGGGTAATGCCAGTGTGCAATTGCCCCAGCTCACGAAAACTGTCAAAGAGCCGAGATACGTACCGAGCATTGCGGCCAATTTCATCCATGTACCGCTTTTTGGAATCGATTTCTTCTAATACGACAGCTGGTATGACAATTTCATTGTCAGCGAAAGAAAACATCGCCCTAGGATCTTGCAGGAGTACGTTGGTGTCCAGTACGTAGATTTTCTTCAAAATCTCGCCTCCTATTACCCTTCTTATATACCCTATGCAATTTTTGTAGGGATGCTCAAGTGCGGCGACGTGATGTACTACAGTCTATGTTCAGGTAGACAGAGATAGACGACCCATTGGCAGAATGAAAATGGGCAGCCCAGAACAAAATACTTGTAACCCTGCCCTCCTCACGAAGGAAGGCAATACTGGGAAAGGGAGAATGCCTGTGAAACGGATCATGATCTACTGCCTCGGTTTTAGCTTGTTGCTTACAGCATGCATGTCGGGCAATAAACCACCGGCGAATCAGGCTGCACAGCCGAAGCATGCCACTCATACTCAACGCGTTCAGCAAACAGCTCCTGAGCCTGCTTATAATCAATCTTCTCAAGCCACCGCTGATCGTCTGGTCCAACTGGCAACTCGTGTGAAAAGGGTACACAGCGCGACTGCTGTGGTCTTGGGCAAATATGCCGTAGTCGGTATTACTGTGGACCCGAATCTGGATCGCCCAGAAGTCGGCGTCATTAAGTATACGGTTGCGGAAGCGCTGAAAGAAGACCCTCAAGGAGCAAACGCTGTCGTAACCGCAGACCCTGCCGTCGTACAACGGTTACGGGAGATGAGAGATGATATTCGTCGCGGTCGTCCTGTTGCCGGAATTACGGAAGAGTTAGCCGATATCGTTGGTCGGATCATACCGCAACTACCGCGCAGTGTGCAGCCCCGCGAACAAACCCCTTCTCAAGTAAAAGAAAAACGTATGCACAAAGAACCGCAAGGACAAAACAAGATCAACGCAAATCGTACAGGAACACCTTAAAAGAAAAAGAGGTATCCCCCGGATTTAAGCCCGGGAGAATACCTCTTTTTCTTTATGGACGATCGCTTCAGATGGCAACTGATCCAATGCTTGCTTCAAATCTGCCACCAAGTCATCGAGATCCTCTAAACCAGCTGACAACCGGATCAAACCATCCGTGATTCCCCTTGCAGCTCTTTCCTCAGCAGGCATCGCCGCATGCGACATCGTAGCTGGGTAGGAGAGAATCGTTTCCACTGCCCCGAGGCTGACAGCCACAATCGGCAATTTCACGCGATCAAACAACGCTTTTGCTCGCTCGCGGCTCCCAACATCAAAAGAAAGAACAGCCCCATGACCAGTCGCTTGTTGTGTTTGAATCAGATGGCCGGGATGATCCGCCAGTCCTGTATAGTAGACTCGGCTTACCTGTGGATGCGAAGACAACCAGTCAGCCAAGCTCGCGGCTGTTTTCGTGCTGACATCCAGTCGGGCTTTCAATGTTTTGAGCCCACGCATCACGAGCCAGCAGTCCTGCACACCCAAAATCGCTCCCATGCCATTCTGGATAAAGTAGAGCTGTTCCCCTAACGCAGCCTCTCTGGTCACAGCCAGACCTGCAACGACGTCGCTATGCCCTCCGATAAACTTCGTTGCACTATGAATGACCACATCTGCGCCAAGCTCCAATGGCCGCTGGTAATACGGGGTAAGGAATGTATTATCGACAATGACTAGCAAGCCGTGCTCCTTCGCGATACGAGAAACCGCTGCAATATCTGTCACCTTTAAGGTGGGATTGGAGGGGGTCTCCAGGTAAACCCCTTTCGTTGCAGATGTAATGGCCCCACGAACGGCTTCTGTATCTGTTGCATCCACGAACGTAACAGAGATGCCCATTCTCGACAATACCTTGGTCAAAAACCGAAACGTGCCACCGTATACATCTTCCGCCACTACAACATGGTCTCCAGCTGAAAACAACATGAACACGCTGGATATGGCAGCCATGCCAGATGAGAACGCGAAACCGCGTGCGCCTCCCTCCAGAAACGCAATGGCTTCCTCCAAAGCCTGCCTGGTCGGGTTGCCTGATCTTGCATAATCGAATGTACCTGGCTGATCGATATCAGCCTGATGAAATGTGGAAGCCTGATAAATCGGAACCGACGACGCACCTGTGAACGGGTCAATGCAAGTTGAACCGTGGAGGATCTTGGTTGCAAAATTCATCGTACACTCCCCCCTACGACCAAACTAGCATTCAATGCCTGAAACAAATCGGCTACGACATCATCTGGATGCTCGATGCCAACCGACAGTCGCAACAATCGATCACAAACACCGACATGCTCTCTTACTTCTTGCGGGATATCGGCGTGAGTCTGCGTCGCCGGATACGTACACAATGACTCGACACCACCCAGACTTTCTGCAAAGGACACGATTTGCAGATTTTGCAGGAACAATCCCACCTGCTCTGCATCACATACGCGGAACGATACCATCCCACTATGCCCAGTCGCTTGATTCACCTGTATCTCATGTCCCGGATGCTCTGGCAGACCTGGATAAAATACCTCCGCTACTGCCGGATGCTCACGCAGCTTTTCCGCGACAATCAAGGCATTGGATTGATGGCGCTCCATCCGCAATGCCAATGTTTTCATCCCGCGAACGAGAAGCCAACAATCTTGCGGTCCGAGTACAGCACCGATTGAATTGTGCAAAAACCGGATTTTTTCCGACAACTCTTCCCCTTTTGTTACGATGAGTCCAGCCAGCACATCGTTATGTCCTGCCAAATACTTGGTTGCACTATGTAAGACGATATCTGCACCAAGCTCTAGTGGGCGTTGACAATACGGGGTTAAGAATGTGTTGTCTACAATCGTCAGGAGCCCGTGCTGTTTCGCCAATCGTGTTACTACTCGAATATCGGTAATCTGCATGAGCGGATTGGTTGGCGTCTCGACGAAGATGGCCTTTGTATCCGGGCGAATCGCATCTTTGAGTGCACGAATGTCACGTAAATCCACGTACGAAAACGTCAGACCGTAACGAGAGAGCACTTGCTCGAACAATCGATAGGTTCCCCCGTACAGATCGAGTGAAACGATCAGATGATCCCCTTGGGAAAACAAACCCATGACGGTATGAACAGCAGCCATTCCGGAGGCGCAAGCAAATCCTGCATCTCCTGATTCCGCTTCAGCGATGGTCTCCTCCAAAATGGTGCGAGTAGGATTAGCTGTGCGTGTATAATCATATCCAGTGCTCTGGCCCAAGGCAGGATGGCGATAAGCCGTTGCATAGTAAACAGGAAAGCTCACCGCCCCTGTATTTTCGTCTCTGCCTACGCCCGCCTGAATCAATTTTGTTTCCAATTTCATGTCTATTTCTCTCCCTCCAATAATGTACGAGGGCATCAAAAAAGCCCCCTTTCCTCTGAAAGAAGGCTTTGTTTACGTCACCGTAAGCAAATCCTTCTCATCTTTCAGAGTTTGATAACTCTGCAGGAATTAGCACCATTATCTCCCTGATAAAATACAGGTGATTGGTTGCCGGGCATCATCGGGCCAGTCCCTCCGCCGCTCTGGATAAGAAGATTGCTATTCAATTTGATTGACCCTAATACTAAAGGATCGGCAGGATTCTTGTCAACAATTTATTTCCACCCGTTAATTTGCATCTTTCAAAGCGGTCATAACTTGATTGTCCAGCTTCGCTGCCGCGTTTTTGTCATACGTCTTTTCATATTGTGGTTCTACGGAAATACGGGAACCGTAAAACATAATATCACGAACAGCCTCAATCTTGATTTCTGCCATGGCCAGCTTGAGCGGAACACCTTCCAGTCGGTCTGTTTTGACGACAGCACGACCATTAATGGCGAAAGACGAGCCGGCACCGATCAAATGCAGGACAACTTGTGGTTCCTTCGCAATATTAGCCAAAATACGTGAGCGATTATCCACGGCAAAACGAATCGTATCGGCGCTGACAGCATACGTCCAGGACAAGGAGCTGAGCGATGGTGCCCCTGACTCATGGTCTACTGTGCCCAAGGTAACAAAACGCTCCTTTTGCAAGAGCTTGAATAAATCTTCGGAAAGAGATTGGGAAACAGTTTCAGCCATTTTAAAGCCTCCTAACAAACGTTTTGTACGTTCATTTTACCCTTCGCTTAGCTGATAGGCAAACGTTTCCTCTCCACCTTGATTCTGGTTGTCTTTTTCCCTAGACTGGTAGGTAACAATACCGAATGATGGAAGGGGATGGACAGCTTGTCGCCTACAGACCGCCTTATGCAGCAAATTGACCAAGTACTTGAAGAGCTTCAGGAAGTTCGGAAGGTAAATGAGCGGATGCATAAAATTGCGATGTTCCTGGAAGATATTCGACTAGCAGATGTGATCCAAAATTACACAGCCCCGCGCAAGCTGCTCTGGATTAATTTCCTCGCAGGTCTTGCCCGGGGTCTGGGATTGACAATTGGTACTGCTATCGTTTTGGCTTTCCTCGGCTCCCTCTTGACGCAATTTCTTTCGATCCCCATTCTGGGGGATTACATCAGACAATTGGTGGAGTACGTCGAGACTTACAAGCAGCGGCCTTAACGATAGAGACTAGTCTCTGTCGTCGTCACGATCGTCATCGTCGTCATGATCATCATCGTGGTCATCATTCCATTCCTTACCGTGCTTTTTCCAATAGCCATACGCGTTGCCGTTGGGATGCTTATCTTTTTGCTTCCCTTTTTCTTTTTTCTTTTTGTCATCATCATCGTCTTCATCGTCATCTGTTGGCTTCACAGGCTCGACAATGACTTTTGTGCTTAATGCAACGTCAGCTTTCTTAACCAGCTTATCGTCTTCATACAATGCGAATTGAATCGATTTGGCGCTAAAGGAACGATCCTTGTAAGACAACGTCAAAGAAAACTCACCTTTGTCATTCGGTTCAATTTCTTTTTTCTTCCCGTCAGGAGCGATCACAAACAATTCTGTATCGTCCTTTTTATTCCAGCCGCTTACTGTCCCCTTCACCTGAATGGATTTGGCGGCAGGATTGTTTACAGCAGTCGCCTTGATGGCATATACGGACGCTTGATCCTTGTCAGGAGCGTTAACGATTTCTACCTGAACGGATTCAGAATCAATCTTCTTGCCATCCTCGTAAACCTCAATCAAGGCTTTTTGATCTTTTGCTGCTTGTACATCCTTTACTGAAACCGTAAAGCTGCCTACGCCATCCCACAGCTTCTTCACGTTTGCGTCTTTTTTCACGCCATTATAGGTGACAGTTACTTTGTCTGCCCCCTGCTTGACAATTCCTTTTACTTTTAATTCCTTTTTCTTCGCATCCAATACAGACATGGTATGGATGATCATTTCCTTATCTTCTTCTGCTTTTGGAACGATCTTTACCTTTTCGCTATCAACCAACTTGCTGCCTGCATAGGCACTCACGGTTACATACGGTTCATAAGATGCATCAGGAGCTTCAAAGCTGACCGTAAAAGAGTGCTCGTTGGTCGGCACGACTTCAATGATGTCGGAATTCGGCTTTTTCACAACCACTTTGGTGACATCCGAAGTCACAATCCCCTTTATGTACACCTTGTTATTTTCAGTCTTGGCATTTACACTCACGATTTCTTGATCATTGTCTGTCAGGCGCACTTCCAGCCAAATATCGCTGTAGTACTCGTTGTAGATACGCTCCCACTCCGCTTTGTTTTCTTCCATAAACGTTTGGAGCTTCGTATTCAAGTTGATTTCTTCTACAATGATGTACAAGTTGTCCGCTTGATTTTTCAAGAGCATGTTCAACGTGGTTGGATCATTTTGGGCAAGTTCTTTCAGATTGTAGCGTGTGACTTGCTTGCCCTCGTCATTCATGACTACCTTTGTGGCACTTGGACTAGCAATCGAGCTTGCATTGGCAAAAATTGGCGTCAAACAGCCAAGAATACCTGCAGCTGTCACCACTGCTAATACGGGCTTGGTCATGTACTTTTTCAACGGTAGTTCCCCCTTCTAGTCTGCCAAAATCCCCCTGGTTGCTTGGGGCATGAATATTGACGGGAAATCATTTTCAAAAGTTGCATCATCCTAAAAACCGCATCTTATTACCTATGAAAAGCCCTTGATACAAAAAAACTCCCCCCAACCTCCGAATCATTTCGGCAAGTTTAGGGGGAGTCTTTGTCCCGGTTAGTTACAGTTGAACTTGGGTTCACTTTCAATCGCGACCAATAAAGATTCGACTGATTCAGCAGGGTATCGCACTTCCACGGACTGTGAATCAGCGTTCCCAAATAGCACGTACCAGCTACCTTCCTGACGATAGCCGATATCGCTCATTTGATGATCCTCTTGCAGCAATTGCAAGAAAAAAGCAGCTGTCTCCAAAGCAGAGCGATCTTCTGGTCGCGCATGGGCAACCACTTGAATTTGGAGCCAGTTAAAAAGTGCATCTTCACGCTTCACGTGGCTCTCCTCACTTTCGACCAGTTTGCTCCGGCTTGATCCGTACCTTTACAATCACGAGAATCGCGATCGCCACCAGCATTGCACTTTTCACAGGTAGCTGCACATCCAAAATAGCGAAAATGAGAGCTCCAGCAAATAAAAGGATGTACAAGAGTAAGGTTTTCAAAATTGGCATACGGATACGGGTAGCAAAGCCAAGATAATAGACAATAATTAATTCCACAAACAAAATCCAAGCCCGATATTTATCAGCCCATATGCGAAAGCTGTCATATCCTGTGAGCTGATCTGGATTAGTTGGCACATAGGTTGATGCGATTTGTATCCAGTCCATCACTTATCTCTCCTGTCTTCAAGCGGTGAAACTCCTACCACTTCACATGCCACCTCATAGGCGGAATGAAGCGAATAGTCACTCCTTTTTTCTTAGGAAAACGCTATCTTTCTTACTTTATCAGGTGGTGGATTCTGTGTCAAAAAACGGTAGGTCCTTCCATGTTGCTGGCATGAATTTCGCCGTACATGCTATGATGAGGATATGTCAGTAGAAAAAGGTGGGAATAAGATGAGCTTGTATGATATTGCTGTCAAAACGATTTCCGGTGAAGAGAAGACATTGTCCGCCTTCAAAGGGCATGTCCTGCTAATCGTGAACGTCGCCAGCCAATGCGGCCTTACCCCTCAATATAAAGGGCTACAGGAGCTGTATGAGCGTTATCAGGATAAGGGTCTCGTCATTCTCGGCTTCCCTTGCAACCAGTTCGCTGGACAAGAGCCAGGAACAGAAGAAGAAATCGCAACGTTCTGCGATCGCAATTACGGCGTGACGTTCCCGCTGTTTGCGAAGATCGATGTCAATGGTCCTGGTACTCACCCGTTGTATCAGTACTTGAAGGAACACGCCCCGAACGAAGAAAATCCAGATATCGAATGGAACTTCGCCAAATTCATCGTGGATAAAGACGGTCATATCGTAAAACGCATCAGTGCTCGTACTCAACCTGAAGAGCTCAGCTCTGATATCGAGAGTTTGTTGTAAGGACAAGCCCAAACAAAAACGCCACTTCATCCCAAACAGGATCAAGTGGCGTTCTTTTCTTTTCTATCTTACGCTTGCGGTTGTGCTTCATAGCGTCTTTGCTTCTCATAGCGCTCACGATCTGATTTGTTCAGATATTTTTTGCGCAGACGAACGGATTGAGGTGTTACTTCGCACAGCTCATCGTCGTTCAGATATTCCAGTGCCTCTTCCAAAGACAACATGCGAGGAGTCTTCATTTTGACAGTCTCATCCTTAGTCGCAGAACGTACGTTGGTCGCATGCTTTTCTTTACATACGTTAACGGTCAGATCGTTGTCGCGGTTGTGCTCGCCCACGATCATTCCTTCGTATACTTCTGTACCTGGCTGAATGAACATTGTTCCGCGATCTTCAACGGACATCAAGCCGTACGTGGTAGCTGTTCCTGTCTCGTGGGAAATGAGTACCCCTGCGTGACGTCCTCCTACCGCTCCTGGTACAAGTGGACGATAGCTGTCGAAGGAGTGGTTGAGAATACCGTAACCACGTGTAATCGTCAAGAACTCTGTACGATATCCGATCAAACCACGGGATGGAATAATGAATTCCAGACGAACTTGTCCGAAGCCGTTGTTGATCATGTTAACCATCTCGGCTTTACGTTGACCCAATGTCTCCATAACCGGCCCTGTGTATTCCTCAGGAACATCAATGATCAACAACTCAGCCGGTTCCATTTTTTGACCATCGACCATACGAATGATAACCTCAGGCTTGGACACACCCAGCTCAAAGCCTTCACGACGCATGTTCTCTACCAAGATGGACAAGTGCAATTCACCGCGTCCAGAAACCACATACGCATCTGGCGAATCTGTTTCATCTACACGTAGAGATACATCTGTCTCCAGCTCAGACATCAGACGATCACGCAGCTTGCGGGAAGTCACGTGCTTACCTTCGCGACCAGCAAACGGGCTGTTATTCACGAGGAACGTCATCTGCAGAGTAGGCTCGTCAATTTTCAAGAGTGGCAGTGCCTCTGGATGATCAACGTGGCAAACAGTTTCCCCGACGTTGATATCGTCAATACCAGAAATCGCTACGATATCTCCTGCTCTTGCTGTTTTTTGCTCAACACGTTGCAAACCGGAGAAACCGAACAGCTTTTGAATCCGTGCTTTTTTCACTTCGCCTTCGCGTGTAGTGACAGATACCATTTCATTCAGGTTCATGGTTCCGCGATAGATGCGGCCAATCCCGATACGACCCAAAAAGTCGTTGTAATCCAGCATGGTTACTTGCATTTGGAGCGGAGCAGATTCGTCTGCGTCAGGAGCAGGCATATGCTCTACGATGGTGTCAAACAGTGGGCGAAGGTCGCCTTCCAGCTTATCTGGCTCAAGTCCTGCAATCCCTTGCAGACCGGAAGCATATACGATTGGGAATTCCAGCTGGTCTTCCGTCGCATCCAGATCAATGAACAGGTCGTACACTTCGTTGATAACTTCTTGAGGACGTGCATTGTCGCGGTCTACTTTGTTCACGACAACGATAGGGGTAACTTTTGCTTCCAGTGCTTTTTTCAATACAAAGCGCGTTTGTGGCATACAGCCTTCGAAGGCGTCGACGATCAACAGAACGCCATCCACCATGCTCATGATACGCTCAACCTCGCCACCGAAGTCAGCATGGCCTGGTGTATCCAAGATGTTAATCGTGAAATCATTGTATTTGACCGAAGTGGTTTTCGCCAGGATCGTAATTCCACGCTCGCGCTCCAGGTCGTTAGAGTCCATCATTCTCTCTTCTACCTGTTGGTTCGAGCGGAATGTGCCCGATTGGATCAAAAGTTTGTCAACCAGCGTTGTTTTTCCGTGGTCAACGTGGGCAATAATTGCAATGTTGCGTATGTCAAGACGCTTCATGTGAACCTCCTCTATTATGCATACCTTCCATATTAACAGGTAGTGAAACGCGGCACAATGGGCAGTTTTTTACGGGAGCCACTTCCTGAGTAAGCGACTTTATTTTCGTCATACTAAGGAAAATGGAGGTGGCAAACGTATGAAACGGTACGGCCCGAAATGTTTGATTGGCTTGTTTATGATTGCAACCATGATGACCGGATGCGCAAGCTCGAGCAGCCATCCAAAAAATCAAGCACACACACAAAGTACCACCTATCAGCAAGCCCCAGATGCTAGGGCAAGCCTCGCTCATGATTATCATGCCTACACTGGCGGAATCAATGCCCGCAATTATCGAAACGGATATACGGTTAACGGTTTTAATCAGGATTTGGCTGAGCAGCTCACCATGGTCGCAGATGACGTGCCTGGTGTGGAACGTGCTACTATTCTCGTGAGCGGCACAGATGCCGTCATCGGAATTCGTGTTCGGAAAAATTTTGGCCCTGAGCAAACGCGCATAATCGAACAGCAAGTCCACTCAGCTGTTCGTTCACGTGTTCCCAACTTTTCGATCCAAGTAGCCTCCGACGCAGCCACATTTGACCGGATTCGTGCCATCCATGCAGATATTTATGAAGAAGCGACGCATCGGACCAATCAAGTTGATGTGAGACCCGACATAAAAAGCCAGATCACCAATACATCCACGGAATTTCGTTCTCTGCTCCACGATATTGGCCGCAGAATTCCTACTGTCACTCCATGATGACCAATATGAATCGAAGCTCCATATAAAAGAGGTGCGGAATTAGCCCGCACCTCTTGAAAACTTTTCCATTTGTGACTTACTTTGCCGCTTCAACCAGCTTCATTTCTGGCTCAACAACTTGCAGTTCACCCAAACCACGAACTAATTTCTTCGCGTAAGTTTTTTCCGGCTTCAGCACGGATACCAAGTAGTCGATGGCGATTTGCGGATCAACGGTTTCCCCACACGTGTAGCAATCCAGAGCAGCAAAGCCGCGCTCAGGATACGTATGAATGGACAGGTGGCTTTCCGAGAGAAGAACTAGTACGGTAGCACCCTGAGGAGAAAACTGCTTCGCTTGCACACTCAGTACCGTAGCACCGCATGCCTCAGCAGCCTCAATCATTTCCTTTTTCAAAAATTCTGCGTCGTTCAACAAATCAAACTGAACTCCCCATGTGTCAACAGCAACGTGTCTTCCGAAAGTCGAATATTCCATCTTTCGGTTCCCCCTTCCTAACGAGTGTAATGTTAAACATCGCTAGGACCTGCGTCATTCACTAACGGGGGCGGTTTCCGTTGTTATCCACCCTTTAAAGTGAATCCTGGTTCCTAATCCTGTTTCCAACGAAAACAACAATACCATGCTTTGGCCTAGTTTGACAATACCCTTTTTCAATAATCTATTTAGAACACTATAAATAGGCTGACGGCTATCTCTACAGGGTTGAGAGCAACCACCTGCTACAAGTGGATTTCACATGTTGTGAGATATGCTACACTTTCAGAAATGAATCAGAATGGAGAGGATCGCAAACAAATGATTACTATCCGTAATGCCAAAGCAGAAGATTTGCCTGCATTGATCGCCATCGAGCACCTTTGCTTCTCACCAGATGAGGCTGCGACACAAGAAGCATTTGAGAAGCGTATTCGTTTGATTCCTGACAGCTTTTTTGTAGCGGAAGCGGATGGGGTCATTGCGGGTTTGGTCAATGGACCCGTCATCGAATCCACCTTCATTACCGATGATCTATTTCAAACAATTAAAGAAAATCCGGCATCTGGCGGACATCAAACCATTTTAGGATTAGCGGTTTCTCCCGCTTTTCAAAATCGCGGCATTGCTTCCATGCTCCTATTACACCTAGAAGCATCAGCAAGAGAGTCCGCCCGTGAGACGATCACGCTTACGTGTAAGGAAAATTTGATTGGCTACTATGAAAGTCATGGATACCTCAACAACGGTGTTTCCAGCTCAGATCACGCTGGAGCAATTTGGTACAATATGAGCAAACCATTACAATTGCGCTAGTGAAGGGCAAATAGCAAAAGCGGGCACCTCTTGTTAGGAGGAAGCCCGTTTTTTGTTAATCACATACATAAAAAAGGGCGCCCCAGGCACCCTTTTTTCTCTAAACTTCTAATTCAAATAGACGTCGCGATAATGTTACTAATCGAACATCAATTGCTGGAAGTTTTTCCGGGGCAGTTCTCTTTGCCCAATTACGCAAATCCAGCCATCGGTCCGTTTCTTGACGTAAGGACTCAATCTCCTGCTCACTGCCATCCTGCTGGAACAACGCCTCCAGCTCATTGGCCATGTGCAGAGAGTTATTTTCAAAGATGGACACTTCTTCGTCTCCGGTAAGCTCCTGAATGCTCACAACCGATCCTTGATCGTAGTGATACACCATTGTGAAGCCGTCATAAATCCGGTGGACAATACCATAGCCTCGGAACGCTTTCATTGCTTTTCTCATTGCATTTGCCAACTGCCGATCTCGGATCAGATATGAGCTGTCGCAAGAGTAGCGGCTGCCAACCCGACAAAAACTCAATTGAATTTCGCCGTTCTTGTCATTCAAGATTACGTCACGATCGCCATTGTCACACACTTTGACTTGGACTGAAATGTGTTCATTGGTGAAAAGCGAAACGAACTGGTTCAGCTCTTCTTCATTCACCGTGAAATAGGCCTTGGCGTAATTAGTTGCTAAACGCTGTGCCATAAATATCTCCTCAATTCTTTTGGTTTGCATGGGCCGAGTACGACCGAACAGTTATCCAAATCAGAGGAGATACGCTAAGTGTCAACAAAAGAACGCTGTAGAACCTGGCCTTGCCCCGCGAATCGAAAATCGATTTGGGTAATGAAGGCGGATCACCTACTTTTTGTTTTTCGCAAAAAAGCCATTTTTGACATCTTTATTATACCTCAGGTGCCCTTAAAAGTCTTGAGCAAAATGACGATGAATTTTAGCAAAAAACCGGAATATCCGCAATCAGACGCAGAGAAATGAAAAGAACTCCCTGAATCATTCATATGCTTGCTGTTTCATTGAAATTCAGAGGGACTTATATCCCTGCGATTGAGGTCATCGCTTTTTTGATCGCAGCCTGTTCTTCTTCAGACAAATGATAGCTCGATGTCCCTTGCTCAAGCGGCTTGGCGTACACGCGAGATTCTTCTCGTCCAAAAATGCTGGTGATCACGACGCCGTTCCCAACGTCATCTGTTACCGCCAGCGAAAAGCTAAGATCACTGCCGACATCCCCGAAGGCATTGTAACGGATAATCGCTACTTTGCCGCATTGCGCTGCCATTCGTTGTGACAGACGATTGATGGCAAACTGCTGATCACTGTGCTGCTTTTTCATTTCTTCTACCTGATCCAGCAGTCTGTGCAAGCCCTCCTCGAGATTGGCTCCTCCCGTCCCTGTCATGATCCGGTTGATTGATTTCCTCAATCGACTAATCCGGACGGACTGCATAATCACGATCCATATCAGGATCAGTGTCAATGCGATGACGGCTAAAAGCAGGATCGCTACATTGGGGATTTGTGATAGGAATGCTTCCAAAACTTTTCTTCCTTTCCGGCGCGTGCGTAAATATGCTGTCAAAACCTTCTTTATTGTACAACCGCCGGGCCTCCCATTCAAACAAGTCTTTCATAAAAACAACAATTACTAAATAAGCGACTTGCAACCAAAAAAAGCGACACCCTCATTTGTTTGAGATGTCGCTTTTTCATTCCGTATTGGTTTGTGTCAAACTCATCGTCCTTTGGCTATCCTCCAGTCTGCCTACGCTTCCAAAAGCAACATTTCCCGACGGAGCTGTTTTAATCGCTCTGTAGACTGCTTCATTTGACTTTGGTCTTTGGCCTGCATGGCGTCATACAACGTTGCCAGTTCATAATCCAACTCCAGACGCAGCACCGGGATGCGTTCTTCCGAGTCACGTCGTTTCATCGCGGCAATTACTTGATCCATCGTTACATTGCAAAATTTTTCATAGATCACTTTTTTCTCAGCTCCTTTTAATTCCACTATTCTGACAACTTCTCCGTACTGGATTTGCTTCAGCAAGACGCACTCTTCAAAAGTGACCTTGATCATGGCATGCCCTTTTGCCCGCTCTACGAAGTGGTACAGTACGAGTGCCACTCGAGAATCATTGACAGGAATGCCTGTAATGTGCAGCTTATAGGACCCGTTTAAACGCTGCATTTTCCAGTCGGATCGGCCATCTGTGGTGTTCACGAGGAGGTGAAACTGCTCGGGAGATTCTTTCCACGTGACGCTCACCCCTGCTTCCACCAGGGCCTGCACCATCGCGTGCAATGTTTTGCGGTCAAACCAAACTACCAAATGAAAATACTCCAACTCCATGCCGAGATTCATCTTCTACAGGCCCCTCCCGTTGACAGAATACTCAGATATCATTTTTGCCGTAAGGGAGTGAGTGGTATATCATATTATTCAGGCTTTGGTTTTGCTATTCATAAAACTCGGCATGTATTTTTTTCCTGGATGGTATGATATCATATGGAGGATTCCAAGCTCCCTTGACGGGGACGATCGCCCTTTTCTTTCCAGTGGGGTTCGATGATGCTTAAAAGAGGTGTTTGTTACATGCCAACGTTTCCAGGCTTTCGTCAAGAAGATTTTGATGTTTTTGCCATTGATGGACTAGATGCTCGGATGGACGCGATCAAAACTAATATCCGTCCCAAATTCGAAGTACTCAGCCAACACTTTGCGCCTTTTCTCTCCGTAGCAACCGGGGATGAAATGTTTACGCACATAGCAAAACATGCACGCCGTACGGTGAACCCACCAGCTGATACGTGGGTTGCCTGGGCTAATGATAAACGCGGTTACAAAAAACATCCGCACTTTCAAATCGGCTTGTGGGGAACACATTTGTTCGTTTGGTACGCGGTAATCTACGAGTCTCCTTCCAAAGAGATCATCAGTCATGCGTTTAACAAGCGTTTAGATGAGGTCATCGCGATGGTTCCGGAACATTTTCACTGGTCTCCAGATCATATGCAACCAGCAAGCACGTCTCAAAAAGAGCTGGGCACGGTTGGCGTGAAAAAGTTGGTGGACAGGCTGGCACAGGTAAAAAAAGCGGAGTTGCTCTGTGGAATTACCATTGACCGTCATGATCCAATCCTAGCAGACGGAGAAGCATTGGTGAGTCGTCTCGAAGAAACATTTGGTGTGTTGAGTAAGCTCTATACATTAGGAAATTCTCGTGGATAGACCGCCTCCCGCTTTCTTTAGTTAAGTTATATGCAAAAGAACAGGTCCGCTTTCATTTGAAAAACGCAGGCCTGTTCTTTTGTTTTAGGAAAAAGACCGCAGTCGATCCAACGACTTATTCACATGGTTAAACATGCGGTCAAACAATTGTTGGACACTTGGTACATCATCAATCAATCCAATAACCTGACCAGCCCAACCAAAGCCACGCTGGCTGTCGCCCTCATAAATAAATGTGCAATTGTTCGCTCCACTGATGAGGCTCTTTAACTGCTCGTAGCCTGCCCCTTCTTTTTCCAATTGGAGAATGTGATCAGAGCCTGGTGTACGAACGACCCTCGCAGGTGTTCCCAATGTGCGCTTGATAACTGCGGTATCGTGCTCTGTTCCAGCAACCAACGCTTCTTTGTAAGCCAAATGCGCATGGACACATTCTTGCGTCGCAATAAATCGCGTCCCCATCTCCACACCCTCTGCACCCAGTGCAAGCGCTGCCAAAATCCCCCGACCATCACCGATGCCACCGCTAGCCAATACCGGAATTTCCACGGAATCCACCACACGCGGAATTAAAACAAACGTCCCGATATCATCTCGTCCCAGGTGCCCCCCACCTTCTTGACCAACAGCCATCACAGCATCCGCGCCAATCGATTCTGCTTTTTGCGCTTGGCGGGCAGACGCAACCAAGACAAGCTTTTTGATGGGATGACCATCGAGTCTGCGCAGCAGCGGCTCTGGATTGCCTCCTGTTACCGAAACAGCTGCCACTCCTTCTTCAATCGCCACATCCAGCATTTCTTCATACGGCCGACCGTGTTGACCAATGGCATAATTCACACCAAATGGTTTATCCGTCAATGCACGGACCTTGCGAATCTCCTCCCGCAGTGCATCCGCCGAAGGCAAGGACATAGCCGTAATTTGACCGAGTCCCCCGGCATTTGATACAGCCGCAGCCAGATCTGCGTAAGCCAAATAAGCCAAGCCACCTTGAACTACCGGATACGTAATTTGAAGGAGCTCCGTTACTCTCGTTTTCATCCATTTATCACCTCGTGTAAATGACCTTCTCGGCTTACAGGCCAAACTCCTGCCACCACTCGTAGGCATGAATAAAAATTCGCTTGCTTTCCCCCCCTATTTTGCTATACTCAATTTGTTTGTTTTTCCCCTTATTATTCTTGATTAGTAAAGTGAGGCGATCGTAGTGAGACAAATGAAAACTCCTTTGTTCAGCGGGTTGTTGGAGCACGCCAACCGGAACCCGATTCAATTTCACATTCCGGGCCATAAGAAGGGTATGGGTATGCATCCGGCATTTCGCGAGTTCATCGGGGACAACGCTCTTTCGATAGACCTCATCAACATTGCGCCATTGGATGACTTGCATCACCCGAAGGCAATGATTAAAGAAGCACAAGATTTGGCAGCCGAGGCATTCGGCGCTGACCATACATTTTTTTCCGTGCAAGGTACAAGCGGTGCCATCATGGCGATGATTATGGCGACCTGCAATCCTGGCGACAAAATTATCGTACCGCGTAACGTACACAAATCGATTATGTCGGCAATTATTTTCGCTGGCGCAATCCCAATCTTTATTCACCCTTCAATGGACGAGCGTCTGGGCATTTCTCACGGGATCACAGTGAAAGCCGTGCAAAAAGCACTGGAAGCCCATCCTGATGCTGCTGCCCTGTTGGTGATTAACCCTACGTACTTCGGTATTGCAGGTGACCTGCGTGAGATCGTGCGGGCTGCGCATAACTATGAAATTCCTGTATTGGTAGACGAAGCTCATGGTGTGCATATTCATTTTCATGAGGAATTGCCGATTTCGGCCATGCAAGCAGGTGCCGACATGGCAGCAACCAGCGTACACAAGCTGGGTGGCTCTTTGACTCAAACGTCGATCTTGAATGTACGGGAAGGCCTCGTCGATGTTGATCGGGTGAAAACTGTTATGAGTATGCTCACGACGACCTCGACTTCTTACATCTTCCTCGCGTCATTGGACATGGCGCGTCAGCATTTGGCCCTCAATGGGAAAATGCTCGCGGATCAAGCGATGGAATTGGCAGCAAAAGCACGCGATATGATTAACGAAATCCCGCGCATCTACTGCGTTGGCAAGGAGATTCTTGGAAAGCCTGCGACTTTTGCGATGGACCCAACCAAGCTCCTCATCCACGTACGCGATCTCGGAATCACTGGATGGGAAGTCGAGAACTGGCTGCGTGACAAGTACAACATTGAGGTAGAGATGAGCGATTTGTACAACATCCTCTGCTTCGTTACTGCGGGAGATACGGAAGAATCCATCCGTACGTTGGTAAATGGCTTGCGTGATCTGTCCGTTGAATTTTCGCACGTACAAGCAGAAGAGAAGCCTACCATCTCACTGCCGAATATCCCTATGCTGTCCACAACCCCTCGAGATGCATTCTATGCAGAAACAGAGACGGTTCCGTTGGTGGAAGCAGCAGGTCGAGTCATCACTGAGTTCATCATGGTGTATCCTCCAGGCATCCCGATCTTCCTTCCTGGGGAGGTAATCACTGAGGAAAATATCGCGTACATCCAGGAAAACATTCGTGTCGGACTACCCGTACAAGGTCCTGAAGATGAGACACTGAAAACGATTAAAGTCGTAAAAAGACAAACGGCTATTTCTGGCTAAGCGATCCGAACCCTAAACGGCTGCCTCTTTCACGAGAGAGCAGCTTTTTTTATTTTTTATGCAAACATTTTGAGATAAGATGAAAATAGGAAAAATCAGGAAAGGTGGGCGATGCTGCCATGCCAGACTGGTCGTATCAAACGATGTTTCGGCCACTTCTCTTTCTCATGCCACCCGAACGAGCCCGGTCTATTACCTTGCAGTCAATCGGCACTTTGGCAAAAATTCCGGGTGGTCCGCTCATCATCGAATGGATGGGACATATGGAGCCTCCCTCACAACTCTCCAAAACAATTGGTCCCGTCACGTTCCCTACTCCAGTCGGGTTGGGGGCCGGATTGGACCCGGATTGCATCGCCATTCAGGCGCTGTCCAAATTCGGCTTCGGGTTTCTAGAGCTGGGCCCTGTGTCCAAAAAACCGATTGATTCCCGCGGCACCGTTCAACGTGATATTGCCGCGATGAATATCCACTATCCCAGTCCACTGGTAAATAATGGTATACGTGCCCTTCAGAGGCGCCTGGAGGGGGCTTCTGGCATTAAAATTCCTATCGGAGTCAGATTGGCCTGCCGACCAGAAGCCAGCCTGAGAGAAGCCACAGAAGAGCTTCAGGAGCTGATCGACAAATTAGAGCGTTTTTGTTCGTTTTTCACAATAGATTCGCGAGCGAATATGGGACAGCCAGAATGGGGCCATACAGCTTGGAAGGAACATTTTTCCTGTTTGCGTAACCAAACGGATCTGCCACTCTTGCTGGCGATTCCTCCGAGCCTTACAGAAGCGGAAGCACTCCCGATTCTTACCTCGGCAAAAGAAGCAGGACTCAACGGCTTAGTTGTCGCTGGAGGTACGATTCAGGAAGATTCACCATGCGCGAACAACTCTGTTTACATCACGGGGAGAAGTTCACACGAGCAAGCCGTCAAATTAGTCTCTTGGGCACGGGGACAGTGGTCAGATGCCCTTATCATTGGATCAGGCGGCATTCTGGAGCCACAAGATGCGCTGACCTTTCTTGCAGCCGGTGCCAATTTTGTGCAGTTGCACAGTGGCTTGGTCTATTCTGGCCCTGGCTTGCCAAAACGAATTAACGAAGCCATCTTGCAAACACAACCAGACACTGACCCTCCTCAAGAAAAGCGACCTGCTTTTTTATTTCCTTCTTGGATATGGGGAATTTTGTTGGGCGTGGGCATGATGATCGGTGGGGCACTTGCTTGGCTGGTCGCAGCAACAACCGTCGTCCTTCCGTACGACGAACGCTTTCTCGGGATGTCAGCCGACCAGCTTGCGCTCATCAATGCGCAAATCCTCTCTTTTATGTCACACGATCGGATTAGCCTGGCAGGAACGATGATATCCATAGGAATTTTGTATAGCCAACTTGCTTACCATGGCCTACGTAAAGATATTCACTGGACGCGGACCATCTTGCTCGTCTCCGGTGCTGTTGGATTTTCCAGCATCTTTTTATTTATTGGATACGGGTACTTTGATTATTTGCACGCGATATTAGCGCTCGTGTTGTTCCCCATGTTTTTGCTCGCATTACGGACACCAGCAAAGGTTCATTTGACTCGCCTACCTCCTCAGCTTCACAACGATCGGGATTGGCGAATGGCTCTATGGGGACAATTGCTCTTTGTCATCATCGGATTTGGTTTGACAGGGGCTGGTATCATCATCTCGATCATCGGCGTCACAGGTGTCTTCGTTCCTTCCGACCTCGTCTTTCTCTGTGTGTCTGCTGATACCTTGCAGTCTTACAATGAGCGATTAATTCCGGTCATTGCTCATGACCGTGCTGGCTTTGGTGGGGCATTAGTTTCGAATGGCCTGGCCGTCTTGCTGATTAGCCTTTGGGGTATTAGGCGAGGAGAAGCGTGGATTTGGTGGACATTGTTTTTAGCAGGCATTCCAGGCTTTGTTTCTGGCATAGGTATCCATTTTACTGTTGGCTATGTCGATTTTATTCATCTCTTGCCCGCTTATGTCGCAGTCATTTTCTTTCTCGTAGCACTCGTACTTTTGAAGCCGTATTTATGCCGGACATAAAAGAAAACAGACGAAAGAAATTCTTTCGTCTGTTTTTCTCATATAGAGCCTGACTCTACTTACTCAGAATCAGTCCTCGTCATTTTCATCATCGTCGTCTTCGTCGTCTTCGTCATCATCAGCCGAAGAGAACGCCAACGTGTAAACATAAGGATCTTTGTCGCGATCATCTACCCAGACAATGCGATTTCCACCCATCCGCGGTTTTTCAACTTCCGCATCATCATCCCACTCGATATCGCTAAATGACCCCTCTTCGAAATCATACAGCTCAAAGTAGAACTGTTTACCTTTCCCGGATAGACGATTGTCTTCAAACAAAATCATATTTCGTGAAGCCTGTGGATTTTTCTGGTCGCCTTCCGTATAGCGTAACAGCGGATTGACTTTTTGACGGTCGATGTTGTAATAATACAAATCCCAACCTGTTTTGGAATTGCCAGTATCTTCGCTCCAAACCACGAAATCATCGCCAATTTCTGCTTTCTCTACTTTTACGTTTTTACGAATTTCTCTTTCTCTATCTTCCTCGATATCGTAGAGAACGATCGTTGCATTCTTTTTGCCTTCTTCGACTACCCAGGTTGCATAGTCCTGATAAATATCAACGCTTAACGGTTCACTTTTCAGCCTTGTTACCTCAGTATGCTTCCCAGTGGACAGATTTGTGATGATCACTTCTGCTCTGCGATCGACATTGACCCACAATAGACGCTCTCCATCGATTTCATAAAACTTCTCACTCGGCTTTTGATCATCATCTTCGTTTGTAACCTGCGTTTGGACACCTTTACGAATATCGTAGGAGAAGAGTGTGTCTTCCCGCTGATCATACCAGACAACAAAACGAGAACTTACGACAGGGCGAGCTGCATCGTGATCTGGGTCACTGATGGCTTTGCTCGTTCCTTTTACCATATCGTAAAGAACGATGGCATTGTTTTTCTTAGACTTGGATACATAAGCGACATAACGATCGTGACCAACTGGATCAATCGGATCGCCACCTACATTCCCCAGTGGAACTTGCTCTTTTTCGTCCAGATCATACAGGTGAAGCTGGAGCTTTTTATTACTGTCCTTTTTGGCATACAAAACGTAGTCACCATAAATTCGCGGCCCTACATTTCCATACAGGTTGGAGTCAATCTTCTTTTTGGACGATTTATCGACGGTACGATAGATCAGATCATTACCGTCAGCATACACATAATCGTCTTTGTACGTATGTACAAATTCTTTGTCAGTCGAACCGTTCGTCAATTCTTTGTTTCTGCCATTGCTGATGGTATGCACGTAGATTTGATTATAGGAGCGATTCTCGTACAAAATTTTGTTCGTGGAAAGAGTAGGACGTCCTTGATCGCCTTTTTGGACGACAGCCGCCTTTTCTTCTTTGGCTTTGATATCGTAATAGTAAATATCGCCGTTGCCATCACGATCATCTTCCCAGGCGACATATGCATCGCTTACCACTGGGTTGCTTGCTTTTCCACTCGCAGATACGACCTCTGTATCTCCTGTAGAAATTTTGTACAGATATACATCCCCGTTATCTGTCCAGACAACGTTTTTATCTCCTATTTCCACTCCATCGACAGAAGCTGACCCGTCTGACAAACGGGTTTCTTTTTGCTTTGCGATGTCATACAAATAGACGTCTGAACCTCCGTCACGGGAATCGATCCACACGACGTACTCACCATCGACTTTTGGATTCGTCTTTTCAGATTCCTTTTCGCCAATTTGAGTTTGCGTACCTTTATCAAGATTGTAAAGGGTTACGGTTTCTTCCCCTTCAACCATCCATACGGCATATTTTTTGGAAATGTCATATCCGGCTCCGGAAATTTCAGGCTTGCTTGCGTCGATTTTTTCTTCATCACCAATACTGTAGGCAAGCGCCGGTGTCCCGCTCCACAGAGATGTGACCAAAAGTGCAGCGGCCAACATTCCCTGCATCGGTTTTCGCTTCATGAAACAATTCCTCCTTTTACAACGATTTTCACACTTCTCCATTATCCTCCATACGGAAAAGGTTGTCAAAAAAAACAGGCCTCAACTTAGGCCTGTTGACTATTTTTTTATTCTTTTTCTTGTCTTTCACCAGGTCGACAGTCACAGTTGCATACCGCATAAAGCGTTTTCACTGAATTACATTCAAAATGCTCGATGATGGTTCCGCAAGTCTGACATACGATAGTTCCCATCTATGTCCCCTCCGCATTCAATTGATTCACATATTATCACAAATGTTATGTTACATTCATCTTAATATGCCATGTCATTCGGAGTCAATATGCATTTGTCGATAATTAGTATGTCACATTAATGCGAAATATTGTCATTCAACCAGTTCACGATTTTTTGCAAGACTTCTTCCTTTTCAGGCTCATTCAAAATTTCGTGCCGCAAGCCCGCGAATCGTTCAAACATTTGTCCATCTGGAAGGCCCGCTGTAAACTGCTCCACTGCATCCGCATCAACCAATGTATCAGCACCAGCCTGCAAAACAAGGACAGGATGCTTGATCCGATTTCTTTCCTCCCACGCCTTTTCCATAGAGCGATTCAATTCCGTGAACCATCTGACACTTACCTTGGAATAATTGAGCGGATCGTTCTGATAAGCAGCCTGAACAGCTTCGTCACGCGATACCATGTCAGGAGTAATTCCATTAGGCATGACAAGTGTTGGCCAGACCTGATCGAGAAACTGTGCCAATTGCTCTTTCCACGCCGGTACAGTCAGTTTCAGTTTTAAGCATGGAGATGTTAGAATTAAGCCAGCCAACTCTTTACTCTGCTCATCCGTCTGAATAAATCGAGTCGCGATGAGCCCCCCCAGACTATGCCCCATTAAAAATACTGGCTTCTCTCCTGACGCATCAGCAAGAGCGGTACTCGTCCACTCACGTACACGGGACAAATAGTCTTCGAATGATTGAATATGCCCCCGTCTCCCAGGAGAGCGCCCCCATCCGGGCAAGTCTTCTGCATATACGTCCCAGCCTGCCTGATTGAAATAAGCCGCTACATGCTCATAGCGCCCATGATGCTCTCCCGTTCCATGGACGAGAACAATCGCTCCCCGAGAATCTTTGGCCGACCATTTATGTACACCCATTCTCCCTGTTCCTCCTACTGCTTGATTTCTTTCGATTATACTAAAAAACGGAAGGCCGTATTTTACAGAAAAACCAAAACGAGCAGAAGATAAACTTCTGCTCGTTTGCTAATACTGATTTTCTTCAAATGGAATGGATGGTAAATGTTCCTGCAAAAACTCAGCAAGTGCGACTGCCTCGTTCTCTGAATCCAGCCTGAAAATTTTTTGCAGGTATCCTGGATTCACCGCATCTTCAGAACTGAGAAGAGTCGATTGCCCTGTCTGCATACAGATCACCAACGGCTTCCCATAAAACTTGTGTGTAAATACCATGCCAAAGTCGTAGCGTGTTCCCTCTGAAATAAATCCAAGGAAACGTACATTAGCATTCTCCGAAACGTCGTATAAGTGGTCGTAGTGCTCCATCAGCAATCCCTCCTCAACAGTATTTTGGCCTCCGAATTTCGTAAAATATTCGGATTATTCACTAGTATAAGCGAAATATCACGTTTTTGCCACCCAAACAGCATCATTTACCAGACGCGTTGGGTTAATGACCCTGTCTTCCCCTTCTTGAATCCATCTCACTTTTTCTGCACCATGCAACGATTGCGCGACAAAGGAGAGACATTCAAAGAACAGTTCAACTACTGCTGTACTGTATCGTTCCTCCATTTTCTCCAATGCATACGTCAATCTAAAAATATCTGGTACACTTCTTCGACTGGCTTCCAATACTTCTTTTCCTTTTTCAGTCGGGTATACGTGAACCACACGCCCATCCAACTCCGACTTTTCGATCGTCACCATGCCTTTCTCCATTAATTTCTTGATATGAATGACAATCGATGAGGGATGCCAGAAGGTCCAATCTGCAATTTGCGTGACGCGTACACCTTCATAACAGTAGATGATCCAGAGAATGTTTAACTGTACGGAGGAATCCAATTCGGCTTCCTTCGCTGCCCGCTCCCAGTCTTCTTTGTTCACCACATCGATGGCGCGCATGGTGTTTAAAGCTTCGAATACGTGTCTAATTGAGGCCTCCTGCATGCGTATATTCCTCCATGATCCTTTATCGTTCATCTAATGGCATATTAATATGATATATATTTTACACTTTTCAGAAAAAACGCGCAATTGTTTTCGGTCACCAACTGCCTCATTGCCAAAGAGTGGAAGACAATGCTACACTTAACGCACAGAATACCGGTACTAGGAGTGAGTGCAGTCGTGAAACTTCAATCGGCCTACATCTATTTCGTTGATGGTTCTACCTCAGCATCTGTAAGTATTGACGACGTGAAAGCCAAGTTTACGCGATACGTTGACATGACCTCAAAAACAGGAAAGCAGTTGGGCTGGACCTATGCTGACGCCGCTTTCCCTTACACCCTAGAAGAACGCCCTGAAGGAAAAGACTCGTGGTTCCTTCTCAAAGGAAAAGATCTAAACATGTATAAAGCTATCGTTGTTGGAGTCGGTAGCAAAAATGAAAACGGTTCCGAAAAGCACTACATACAAGTGTCCCTCCCTGAATCGGCCACACATGGCGATAAAAACAAGGCGAATGAGTACTGTCGATACTTGGCACGTGATTTTAAAGCAGAGCTCCATCTCTTCAACAAGCGCATTCAATACTTCCAACCTCGAAAGCCATAAAGAAAAACGTAAAAACAGTCGAGAAATATCGACTGTTTTTTCATGTTCAAGCCTATTCCCCCTGACCTCTTTTTTTCATACGAATAACAAAGACTGGAAAGGGGTGTGCTTATGGAGGCGCAAGCATTTATTCAGTTGGTTGCTGACCATGCCAGAAACTCTTATCTGAACCATCGTATATTCCCCTCCATTATCATAGCGCAAGCCATACTCGAGTCAGGTTGGGGTAAAAAAGTACCTGTTGACCCTGCCACTGGGACATCCTCGTACAACCTCTTTGGAATGAAGGGAACGGGACCTGCCGGCTCTGTCCCCATCGAAAGCAAAGAGGTGGAAAACGGAAAGACGGTCACACGTACTTCCCAGTTCCGCGCTTATGAAAATTACCAGCAATCCATGGAAGACCATGCCCAGTTTTTACGTAAGCCCGCATATAAAAACGTGCTGGCAGCCGCTACTCCTGCACAAGCCGCACAGGCTTTAGAAGAAGTCGGCTACGCTACCGATCCTGCGTACGCTGAAAAGCTGACGCGCCTCATTCAAACGTACAACTTGCCTCAGTACGATCAATTCGCCTCAGAAGTGCCACAGGCGTTTCCTCCATGGAAATTGGAGCTGGGCAATCGAGCGTTACAGGAGGGCTTGCTGACCTCGCCTGAATGGCTAAATAAGTTAGACGAACCAATGCCAGTATGGGCTGTTTTAGCGGTTGCCCTGCGACTGCTGGACAAACAACGAGAGAAGCCATGAGTCATATATAAAAATCAAAAGCCCCATTGCCACAAGCAAATCTCGTGGATAATGGGGCTGTTCCGTATAAAAATGCAGTTGCCTCAGTCGTACGTTGCTTGAGCACGTTGATCAAATCATTTGAGACCTGGACAGCGAATAAAACCTTCCGTCCACCATCCGAATTCCCAGATCGACGCAATATTCCAATCCTTGCGTCACTCCGTACAAAATCCATTCGGAAGAACGGTGGTTGATATCAAAATCAGTGTAAAGGTCAGTGCCATCATTTCGGATCTCTTTGCGGTACGTCACATCAAAAAGGCGTAGGACAAAAGGCAGTTCAGCAAACGGAATAGCAAACTTTCGCTCTATTTCTTGCTCGAACTCCTTCGTCATGCTCCACTCTGCCTGAATGGATTGCTCATCTTTCCAGGCAATGCGTATACTCGGGCCTTCTACATCCGTGGACGATCGCGGGGGATTTGTCTCCATTCGCTCCCATCGTTCCTTTCTTTCATGTACTTGCTATCACCAAGTATATTGGCTTTTCCGTATATTATAGCACGGGGACATACAAAGTGGAAACGCATCCAAGCCATAATTTTTAACGTCCAACTGTAAATGTATTTTCCCCGACGGTTACATAAGAAGTGAATTTCTCGGATTTCATTTGAACTTGTACTTTATAAGTGCCGTATGCTTCGAGTTTCGTAGATACAAAAGGCTCAGAAAAATAGAAGCTGTTTGCATTTTGTGTGGAGTATTTCCACTCTTTCCCTTTGGACACTTCTTTGCCATCCGGTCCGACCAACACGAGTTGCATGCGCAAGTCTTTGGCTACAGGCGCGTCATCAACCTCTACGAACACGTTAAACGTACGAGGCACATTTTTGTCGCTGTATCCTTTGACAGGGTTGCTGAAAACGACATTTTTATTGCGGGTCTGCTGAATTCCTTCGACCACAATAATATTTACGTTTGGCTTAATCACTTGCAATTTGCCAGATTGCTGATCGTAATCGGCGAAACCACCGAGCTTGTTCACTATTGTTTCTACCGATTCGGCCTTGGATGCTGGCATTTCACTCGCTACGGTTTCCGCACCGAAAAATACGCGCATCGCACCCTCTCCCAGCGCAGTAGTGCTCCCCACCCCTGCTGCTACAGTCAACGCCAACAAGGCCGATAACCATGCTTTTTTCATGTCAATAATCCTCCTGTATGTGTGCGCGGCAGCGCTTGTTTTTCCGGAATTTCTTCTCTCTAGTTTATACGTTTGGAAAAGGAAATAGTTGTGCTGCCCTGATAAGTTTTTTCAACAATATCCACAATATCCACAAGCACAAAAACCTTAGGAAGAAAGACTTATGCACAGAGATGTTAGTAACTACTTCTTACTCTTGACCAGAATCAGAATACGTTTGGGAATGACACAGAAAAAAGAGCGGCTATCCAGCCACTCTTTTTTGCTCCTGACACCTGCTACTCCTGTTGCGAAAGCCATGTAAAATACCGGGAGACCAGTCGAATAGCCACCTCGATCGCGTCTTCGTTCGGCTCAATTTTGGAATGGTGCAAGCCGTATGGCGTTTGCACACCCAGCCAGAACAAAAAGCCGGGAATTTCTTTCAAAAAGTAACCGAAGTCTTCTCCAGTCATGGCTTCCTTGCAGGTAATGAGAGTTACATCTTCACATTGTTCCTGTACCCATTGCATGAAGTCTGTCGTTAGCTGCTCCTCGTTGTAAACCTGGCAGTAGCCAACACCGTAGTCAATCGTTGCCTGGCAATCAAAGCCTATTTCCACTCCCTTAACGAGAGATTCAATGCGGCTCTTGACGAGTGCCATCGATTCCATAGAAAAGGTTCGGATGGTCCCTTCTAGCCTGGACTTCTCTGCGATGATGTTCTGCTTCGTCCCGCTCTCCAGCTTGCCAATCGTTACGACAGCTGAATCCAATGGATCCATATTGCGCGAAATAATCGATTGAAGCTGTGTCACAAGATGGCTTCCTGCAACCACCATGTCATTCGCCTTGTGCGGGAAGGCTGCATGCCCACCTTTGCCAACCAAATCAATGTACAACTCAGAAGTGTTGGCAAACAAAATTCCTGGCTTCGTCGCAATATGACCAACTGGATATTCTGGCGCGATATGCAAGGCAAAAATGCAGTCCGGTCGCCACCCTGCAAACTCTTCACTTCCCATCATCGGCTCAGCACCGCCAGGACCTTCTTCTGCCGGCTGGAAGAGGAACAGCAAATCATCTGCTATCGGATGCTGGGTAAAATGCGTCAGGAGGCCAAGAGCAATTGCCATATGCACGTCATGCCCGCATGCATGCATGTATCCTTCATGAAGCGAGCGAAACGGGTAGGACGTTTCCTCTACGATCGGCAGGCCATCCATATCCGTCCGCCAGGCAATTGATCGTTTAGGCTTTGTTCCTGCCACTTTGACCAAAATGCCTGTCCGCCACGTTTTGATCTCGATTCGCTCTTGGGGCAGCTTTTTCAAATAATCGAGCAAGTATTGTTGCGTCTTCACTTCAGCGAAGCCTGGCTCCGGTATTTGGTGCAGGTCTCGGCGAATTTGTGTAAACAAGGAAGTCGTCATGCCCTACGCCTCCTTTTTCGTACCTGATCTTACTTTTAATTGCTCCTCAAACACGGCAAGGAAACGGTCCACATCGGCTTTTGTCAACGTCAGTGGCGGAAGCAAACGAACAATCGTTTTCTGCGTCACGTCAACGAGAATTCCTTCGTCAAGCAACGCTTGCTGCAAGTGGCTGACCTCTTCCGGGGTGGAAGAGAGCGGAATTCCAACCATCAAGCCTTTTCCGCGAAGGGATTGCAGCTGATCCGGAAGACGCGTACGCAATGCTTCCAAGCCCGACCACAGGTATGCAATGACTTCTTCTACGTGAGCGATGAAGGCTGGATCAAGCAATTCGTCCAACACGACATTCCCCAGGGCAGCAGACAGTGGTGATGGTGCGAACGTCGTTCCGTGATCCCCCGGTTTGAACTGGTTCATCAGCTTTGGACCAGCAATGACACCGCCGAGGGGAAGCCCTCCCCCTATACCTTTGGCGAAAAGGATAAGGTCTGGCGTTACGCCTGCATGCTCATAAGCAAACAGCTTTCCTGTTCTGCCCATTCCTGTCTGGATCTCGTCCATGACAAAGAGCATGCCTTCTTGTTCACAGATCACAGCTACCTCTCGCAAGAATGCTTCCGTTAACGGCACGACACCGCCGGAACCCAAGACTGGCTCCATGAGGACCGCAGCAGGCCTTGCTTCTTGGCAAATCGCTCGCAATCCTTCCGTGTCTTCCACATCCAGTTCATAAACAGGAAAAGCCGGCTGAGGAAAGTCTTGATAGACGTGAGCCTGTCTCGTCAAACGCACTGCTCCGAGTGTTCGCCCGTGAAAGCTGTTGCGTAAGACAACGATGCCTTCACGACCTGCGCCCTCGTTCTTCGTCCATTTGTGAATCAGCTTGATCGCAGTCTCTGTAGCCTCTGCACCAGAGTTGGTGAAAAACACCTTCCCACTAATGCTGTTCGCAACCAGACGCTCGGCCAAACAAATAGCCGGCTTGTTTAAAAATACATTGGAAATATGCAAGAAGCGCTCTCCCTGCTCACGCAAAGCCTGTACAATGCGCGGATGAGAATGCCCCAGAACGTTTACCGCGAGTCCGGTAAACAAGTCGAGATAGCTCTTCCCGTTCGTATCGTACAAGTAATTTCCTTCGCCTTTTTCTATGGCAATCGGAAGTCTTTTGTAAGAGGAGACGATATATTGTTCATCGAGCGAACGCCAGTCCATGTGCACTCTCTCCCTTACAGCTGACGTAGCTCCTGCTTGATCTCTGTCTTGGAACGAGTTTTTTCATCGATTTGCTTGATCACACGTGCAGGCGTTCCCGCAACTACTACGTATGGAGGTACATCTTCAATCACGACAGCACCCGCTGCAACGACAGCACCTTTTCCTACGCGTACACCTTCCAGAATGACAGCATTTGCTCCGATGACAACATCGTCCTCGACAACAACTGGCTGTGCAGATGGCGGCTCGATAACGCCCGCGATAACTGATCCCGCGCCGATGTGGCAGTTTTTCCCGATGGTTCCACGTCCACCTACTACAACATTCATGTCGATCATCGTACCTTCACCGATCACTGCACCGATGTTAATGGAAGCACCCATCATAATGACCGCATTGTTACCGATTGTCACTTGGTCACGGATAATTGCGCCTGGCTCAATACGCGCTTGAATCCCTTTTGTATCCAGCAATGGAATAGCGGAGTTGCGACGGTCGCTTTCTACCACATAATCTTCAATTTTGTCTGCGTTAGCCGCGAGCACTGGCTCAATCTCTTTCCACTCACCAAAAACAACACCAGTAGGACCAGTAATGAAAGCTTTGGAGCTCGCACCGAAGTCGATTCCCTCCAGGTTCCCTTTCACATATACCTTCACTGGTGTTTTCTTTTCGCTTTTTTGAATAAACGCGATAATTTCGTTAGCATCCATCATGTTCATAGTTACATCCTCCTCAAAATAACAGCATGGTAAATCAAAAAAAGCAATGAGTGCATTCGCTATCTCATTGCTTTTGATACTACATAAGCAAATCATAAATAGCGCTCCACAAAAAGACTTGAGGTCCCTTGTGACAGGATGATCATTTTTCATGAGACACCCCAGCCTGTGCTACGTAGGGGCATAGCATAAGCTTCGGCGCTTTAGCCTTTCTTCCTTCTCCTGCCCCCTGGCAGATTACGAAAAGACTTACTCTTCTTCGGCGCACCTCTATTTTAGAGTACATTATTATAATTTTATTTAACTCTACCAAAATCAATGAAACGTGGCAATAAGAAAAAAGTTATTGACAACGATTCTCATTTTCATTAATTTTATTTGTGAGAATGATACTCATTATCTAATTGGAGGTCCGTTTTATGAGCATTTTGATGGTATACGCGAGCATGACAGGGAATACTCAGGAAATTGCTGAAGCAATTGCAGAAGGTATTCGTTCAACTGGTGCTGAGCTGGAGATAAAAGAAGTGATGGATGCGAACGCAAAAGAACTCGAAGCTTACGATGGAATCTTGCTTGGTGCCTACACATGGGGCGATGGTGAACTGCCAGACGAATGCCTGGATTTTTATGAGGAAATGGACGATATTGACCTCAGCGGGAAAAAGGTAGTTGCTTTTGGCTCTTGCGACTCCGCTTACGAGCATGTCGGTGCAGCTGTTGATATTTTGCTGAAAAAGGCGAGCGAGCGTGGTGCGGAAACTCCTTTGGAAGGTTTGAAAATCGAGCTTTCTCCTACTGCAAAAGAAGTGGAAACTTGCAAAGCATTTGGGGTATCGTTTGCTGAATTGCTCGGCTAATTGATGTTTCCCAAATACTCTGGCACATGATATACTATCAATCCAACTTTTTAAGGAGGATTGATCTCATGTCACTACATACAGACGAGATTCTCTTACGGCCTCTCCAACAACAAGACGCAGCCGAGCTCCTAGAGCTTCGGCTGCGTAATCATGACTTTCTCCAACCATTTGAACCGATCCGCCCCTCGTCATTTCTAACCCTCCCAGGACAGCAAGAACAGATTTCGCAAGCACAGAATGATTTTGAACGTGGCACAGCCTATGCTTTCGGCGTATTCACCCGAGAATCCGGAAAGATGATTGGACGTGTAGCGTTGTCGAATGTCGCACGCGGCGCGTGGCAAAATGCTACGATTGGCTACTTTATGGATCAGGAGTGCAATGGCAAAGGCTATACGACATCAGCAGTAAATCTCGCCCTTCATTTTGCTTTTTCTGATGCTAAACTGCACAGGGTACAAGCTGCTGTTATGCCTCGCAATCAAGCTTCCATTCGCGTCTTGGAAAAAAACCGTTTTCGCCAGGAAGGGCTTTCGTTACGCTATTTGCAAATTAACGATGTATGGGAGGACCATCTCCTCTACGCTCTTACAGTTGAGGAGTTGTCTCAGTAATTTCCTCGCTCTTTTCGCTCTCACGCAGCCGCTCCAGGATGCGCCGTTTGCGGTACAGCATCATCCCCGCTTCGGCGACATCCTGTACGGTTGAGCGGTTCAAATACGCCCCAAACAAAATACCTGCAATGGGCACCATTTGAAATAACTTTTTCCACCCAAAGTTCTCTGTGTACGTTACCACGACTTCACGCCATCCCTGCAATTGCGCCATTACCTCTCTCTGCGCATTTGGATCATCAAAGCGGGAGAGCTCAGCGAGTATCGCTTTTTTCCCTACGATATCTGATGAAGCAAACTGCAAGCATTTGACAACGAACAGCCGCTCCCTCTTCTCTTCAGGTCGATAGCCATAGGCAAGAGCCATCTCTTGTAATACTTTTAGGGATGTACCCATCAATAACGGGATATCGATCGCGAGGGTAAAAATTCCTCCGAAGCCAGTCGTGGCACCTTGTACCGTGGCAAAATTCGCACGTGAATCCTTTAGCTCCATTGCGACATTATTCATGATCGTAAGCGGTACAGCAGCAATCTCCTCTTTGCCAATAACAGACGTGCCCTGTCCCTCTAACCGTTTGCCAAACCTCTTGTAAATCGGTTCATCCTGCACCAAATAAGTTCCACCTGTCTCAAGAAAGGCTGCCATTTCATCTACGGCTTTTCCCAGCTTCTCTTGAACGAATGCAGGCGTAATCCGATCCAACAGAACAAAAGGAAGTCTGCCAAGCTTTTCCCAGAACCACAAGTCGTTCTGGTCCTTCTCCCAAGCCTCCACTTCACGTAATGCCGTAACTAATGTCTCCCTAGACTCCCTCAAATCCAACAACCTCCCTGGCTGCTCATTCAGATACTCCTCGCCTCCACTGACATTGGTTGCGCAAGATAGACTTGATGTAGTCCTGCAACTCTTCTGATGTGGCGTGAGAGACGAATTCTTTTTTATTTCTTACGATTCCCAGCTTCAAATGTTTCACTTCCTCTCCTTCGATCCGAAACCCGAACTTTTCCAAGATCGCTTTCTGCTCGTTTGTCACAGGACTTCCTCCCCTTGTAGTCGAAAACCCCCATGCCAAAATGCAAGGGGGTCTACCTACCTACTTCACTTCAATTGTAATCGTCAATGTTTCATTGCGCTCATTTACATCGGTTTTCTTATTGTACTTTCTTTTGGAGTTGATAACCGTGCAGGTCTTGTTTGTGAGCGTATTCGTTACCTTGATCTTGTATTCTCCAGGCTTATCCATATCGATATACCTTTTCAAATTCAGTGATTCAAGCCCCTCGCCATCGTCGCCATCACCTTTGCTAGGCTTGATGCTAGCGATCTCTTCCTCCCCGGAAAAGATCTCGATCCGATTTTCTGAGGAAATGGTACCGTTACTGTGCTTCCGACTGGCACCAATACCGATCTCGCCATGTTTCCATTCAAATTTCGGCATATAGTAGGCCTTCTTTTCGCTCTTATCCCTGATCTTTTTGGATCCGACAAGCTCAGCATGAGTAGCGATCAGCCTTAGTTCTTCCCATTCTTCGAGATCATCGCCTGCGTTCACGGTAATCTTTTGTCCGTCCCGGTATTCCTTGCCGCTCTCGCTTCGAAGAAGAAGTGGTGAACTTGGCGGACTTACGCCTGTATCACCCGGCTCACATGCCGGATACGACTTGATTGGAGGCAAATCTTCTATCACTTGAACGTAGCTGCACCATACTTGCGCCGGGTCTCTTTTGCTGTAGTAGTTGACTTTGTAGCGCCCTGGCTTATAGCCGGACAACAGCAATGCCGTGTGATCCCAATTCAATTTGCTCTCATCGACAATGACGTTATCGATCGCCCATACACCCGGCCCCTCATCATCATCCGCTTCGCTTCCATATTCGACGTGCTCGGCAGCAGTTGCCAGCCAGATCACATGAACAGGATTCTGATACAGCTTGACTGTATTATCAGAGGAATACAGGTTCATCTTTTCTACCCTCGGTGTTGATTGCTCGTTCTGCTTCATCAACACATCCATCGTAACATTTCCATTAGCAGGGCCGCAGGCATTTGGTGCACCTGGTATTTGTATTTGAACCGTTGTCGCCGAAGTATCGCCCCACATAGACGATGTCTCTTTTTGCGCCGAAACAGGCTCAAAGGTAACAGCGATTGTGATTCCAGCCAGTCTCTCAGGAATGTCCACCTCAAAATGTTGCGCGTCTGTCAAGGTTTGTCCTGTTCCGTTCACCGACCATCTTCCTGGGATGGGCGAATACAATGAAACCTTCCCTGGTGCTGCTGGAGCTGTTATTTTCTGATCTTGCGTCAGCTTTTGACCGCTTGTATCTGTTCCCATGTACAGCTCTGCAACGCCTACCTGAATCGTCGTCATCCAAGGTGACATGGTTGTATCATCTGGAACAAAGAGGAGTTCATATTGCCCCGTCAACAATGTCCCCGTCGAAAATACTGTCGCAGGAACAGACCTCATCTCTGTACTCGTGGACTTATTAGTTAATTTCCATGTGCCCGGTACAGAACTGGTAAAGTCATGTGAACCCATCATTCCAAAAATCGCCGTTTGCCCGCCACTTGGTACTGGTTCTCCCTCTGCCTTTTCCCCATTAAATATGCTCGGGTAATTTTTGGCCTCTACCAGAAATCGCACATGCAATGTGCTGCTCTTCCCCTTGTCATCCGTCACAATAAAGGTCAAGGTATGCGAGCCAGCAGACAGCTTTTGTGCTGGAATAGTAAACCGAGGTACTTGCCATTTGAAAGAAGTCTGAGACGAGGTATTTTCGGCTTGATACTCCGATAACTCTACGCCATCCAATAAAACTTGCTTTCGATTGAGGTTGGTTCCAGTTCCATAAGTGGTCTGTATCACGTCAATATCAAGTGGTGTCTCTGGAGGAAGAATAAACTCGTCGTTCTTCACCCAGTTCCAACCATTTGAATCCAGTCCTGCAACCTGATAATCGTTAAAGATAACCATATCGTGAACAGGCTGCTGCCGGATTGGCTTTGATACTTGGCTGTTTTTTTTCATGGATGCTGTTGCCCCGGCCCCCATGGCTGACGGTACTGACACACCTGATAAAAAGGTGCCCGTTGCCAAACACACTAAAAGTGCTTTTACAACCCATTTTTTCACGAATTGTCCTCCTACTTTCTTCCTTACAATTTTTCAACTGTGATCATTCGACAAAAACGGCGAAATATCCTTTACAATCATAAAGCTTTTTCGCGCGCTTGATATAGTTAAATACTATTCGGTTTATAATTTATATAGATTTGACTTATATCTCCCCAGTCGGTAAAAATGGATGAAAAGGAGGGGAATCAGATGGTACAAACCAATCAATGGAATGCTGGACTGTACGACGCCAAAATGAATTTCGTTTCTGAATACGGCAAAGGGTTAGTGGACTGGCTACAACCGGCTCCTGGAGAAAGCATTCTTGACTTAGGCTGTGGAACAGGCGACCTGTGTGCTCAACTATCGCTTGCAGGATCAAATGTGACAGGAATCGACTTTTCTACCGCCATGATTGAGACTGCTTGCCAAAAATATCCTCAGTTTGCCTTTGAAGTAGCCGATGCGCATACATATCGTACAGATGTCAGTTACAACGCTGTCTTTTCCAATGCCGCACTCCACTGGATGAAACGCCCTGCAGAAGTCGTTGAAACCATTTGGTTGGCTCTTGCTCCCGGCGGACGCTTTGTTGCCGAATTTGGAGGACACGGCAATTGCGGACAAATCACAAAAGCATTACGAACTGTATTGGCGCGAAAAGGAATATCTGCTGATGAGCGCTTTCCTTGGTATTTTCCCAGCATTGGAGAGTACACGACCCTTTTGGAGAAGCAAAGCTTCCATGTCGTACTTGCCTCCCATTTTGATCGTCCGACAGTCATGGCTGATGGGGACTTGGGGCTTTCCCATTGGCTGAATTCTTTTTGCAGTCCTTTTTTTGCGGGACTGTCCTCAGATGAAATCCAGCAAGTATGTAGGGAAGTCACTGACTTACTGCGTCCTGCCCTGTTTCAAGAGGGTCACTGGGTGCTCGATTACAAGCGTATTCGCGTCCTTGCCCATAAGAAATCAGAGAATGATACTCTTCATGGGGGAGCTGCACGATGACCCGTATTGCCTGTCTCCATGGACATTATTCGAATATTTCCCTCTTATCAGATGCGTTCGCAGCCTTTGACGTAGAGCTCATTCATTTTGTTGATCCAGGTTTACTCCTGCAAAATGCGGGAACCCCTATCTATACCAAGGAACAAGCACATGTCAAATTACGTGATCAACTAGCCTGGATGCAGAGCTGCGCGGTCGATGCAATCGTGATCACTTGCACGCAGTATGCCGCACTGGTAACACCAGAGGATGAGGCAACTGTCACTGTTCCCATCTTCACAATCGATGGACCTTTTTTTCACGAGCTTGCCCGGCATTCTACGCCACAAGTTCTGCTGTTCTCCAATCCCGCTACTGTCCAACCTACGATGGAGCGTCTCGCGCAATACGCCCACTCCCACAACCTTCATCCAGAGATACAAGTAACCATCGTTGAAAATGCTTTTGCCCTACTCATGGAAAACAAGCAGGAAGCGTACAGAGAAGCGATTAAAGGCGACCTGTATCAACTCCATCAAACGTTTCCAGACCATCCTATTGCAGTGGCACAGCTCTCCATGGCACCTGTTGCTGATCAGTTTGCGAAGGAAAACGGCTGTACAATTTCCCATCCTTTACATAGTTTGACGTCGCAAATGTCCGCAACGTTACGATTGCGTTCAAACCGTTGAAAAGTGTACGCGTGTAAAAAACAGCCCCGTTTGCTCAGGTCTTTGGCCAGTGGCAACGGGGCTGTCGCTATAAACGAATTCGATTGGCTTTTACATGCCTTCGGAGTTGGTCACCAGAACCTCTTCTCCCTCTTTCAAGCCGCCTTTGATTTCAATAAAATCATATCCTTCAATACCGATTTCTACGTCTTTCGGCATTGGATCTCCGGTACTCGGATCTTTCACCATTACCGTTCCCTGACCTGGCCCCAAAATTTCAACCGCATTGCTGGGCAAGCGCAGGACATTCTGTGCTTGGGCGACGATAATATCGTTATCTCCCGTCATCCCATGCTTAAAATCAGCCTTGTCTAGCAGCTCCACTTTTACCGCGAAACGAACTTCCTTTTCTTCCTTCTTTCCTTCTTTCGGGAGCTCTACGACTTTGCCTTTAAACGGCTCGGTACCAAACGCATAGACATAAACATCGACATTTTGTCCGATTTTAATCGCGGGAATATCAAGCTCTCCAACGGCTGCCATAAAGTAAACAGAAGTCGTGTCCATAATAATGGCTGCAGGTTCTGACCCTGGCGCTTCGCCTTCTTTTACACCTAGCTTGGTGATTACACCGCTAATTGGCGCTGTTACTTGGTTCTTCGCAATTTCACGTTTTTTCTGCTCCATGTTCAATAAAGACGTTTTTAGCCCGAGCTCTTTTTCCATCAGCTCCATACCGGACGCTTCCATATCCATCTTGAACAGTTGTTGTCCTACTTTGACTACATCGTCCTTTTTTACGTCGACCTTGCCAATTTTTCCGTGAGTACCCGCCAAAATTTCTATTTCATCAGGCAACTGGAATTCTTTCTGATTACGGCTTACATATAAGAGGCCCTTATCATCCGTATACTGTACCACACCCTTGTCCCCAACATAAATGGCCCCAGGCTTCTTAACCAATACCTCGACATTGTGAATACCGCCAGCACCTTCTACTTTTTCACCTATTCTATCCACTTCCGTGACAACACCATCTACAAAATACATGGAAGTCGGAATGAATACCTTCACTTTTTGACCTACACTGAATCGTTCAGACTCATAGGAGGTAAATTGCCCAATTATTTTCAAATAGTCGGTATTAGCAAGCTTGACTACTACCTGCTCCGGTCTTACATCTTGCCCTTCTTCTACAAGGACCTCAACCACTTTTCCTTCTTTAGTAGCCGTGATCTTGTCTTTCTTTTGTTTAATTTCACTTAGCTCTTTTTTCGCCTTTAAAATGTCCAGCTCCAGCTTTTGAATTTCTAACTGTGCATCCGAGCTATCGATCGTGAACAAAACATCGCCTTTTTTTACGGACTGCCCTTCCTTAACTAGCACACGTTGCACCTTGCCGCTGAGCTCTGGCTTGACTTCCTCTCGCGCCTTCGCTTCCACTGTACCTGCTGAGTTGATCGTCTTCTTCACGTCACCACGTTCCACGGGCGCGGTCGGGAAGTTCGGTTTTTCTTCAGGCTTTTCTTCTGTAACCTCTTCGCCCTTGAAGTACGAATAGCCGTAATAGCTTCCTCCTCCAAGAACGGCCACGACCGTGGCGATAATGATCCATTTTTTCTTGTTCATCTTACGTTCCTCACATTTCATCACTTATTCAGATCGAATTGCTTGCAGTGCACTTAAACGAGACGCACGGATCGCCGGGAAGATTCCCGCCAACACCCCAATAATAAAGGAGAAGCCAATCGCAAAGAATGCCAGCCAGCTCGGAATGACCGCCAATTTTGTTGGCTCAGCCTCTGGATCACCACTACCACCACCGTAGCCCATGTTCAGACTATCCAAGAGACCGCCAGACGCTCCGAAGTAATTCACGAGCTCAACCGCTCCCCACGCCATGCCGAGACCAGCCAGTCCACCTATTAAACCAATAAAGCCTGATTCCATTAAGAACAGCCAACGAATATTCAACACAGTGGCTCCGATTACTTTCATGATACCAATCTCTTTGGTTCGCTCTAAAATCGACATGATCATCGTATTGACGATTCCAATGGTTGCGACGAGCAAAGAGATTGCTGCAATTCCTCCGAGGACCATCTGAATCACGAAGAAGAAGTTATTGATGGTTTCCAGCTCACGTGCAGGCGACCATACTTCAAAGCCCTTTTCCTTCAACGCTTTGACTACACCCTCGACCTTTTCACGAGATTCTACCTTGACTGTAATTCTGTCAAATTCAAAGGTATCCTTTTTGGCTTTATCGCGTGAACGGCGCGATGCTCCCTCTTCGACTTCGTCACCTCGACTGCGCGTAACCCACTCGTTCAGCTCTTTCACAACGCTAATCGGTACATAAACCGCGGCTGACGAGTTACGTTCTTCAGACTTCTTTAATTGACCGACAACCTTCACACGCAGTTCTTTTTTCTCGTATTTCGGTTCATCGTCGATGCGATATTCGCGTGACAAGATGAGAGTCCCTGCTCTGTCTACGAGATTGAAGGCCAGTGCTTCTCCGCCCCCTATATCAGGAGGTGGCATCTGGGACATTTCATGCCGTCCAGCTCCGGCCTTTCTTCGCCGTTCCTCGCGCTTTTCCTTTTCTACGTCGCGCAATTCTCTGGATACATCGAAAGCAACCACTATCTCTTGTGGGGCCCCTGTCAGATAGCTTCCTTTTTCAATGTCATTTTTGCGATAGGCAGCCGACTCATTCACATCCACCCCAATAAGCTGTACGTAACCTTCTCGTCTACCTACCTTCAGCTTCGCTTGTTCTCGTAATTCTTTTATCGGCATAACTGCCTGAATACCAGGAATCTTTTTTAAATCCTGCACCGCTTGCATATTCAGCTTCTTGACTTTATCCTCTGGAACATCAATCCATTCGCCATTTTCCTCGTACCAACGCAATGGCTCGACGTCCATCTCTGTCAAGTTACCGAAGTTCTCCAAGCTTTTTACCGCACTTTCCTTAAGCCCTAAACTAAGTGCCATCATCGCGACGATTGCAGCCGTCCCGATCATGACACCAACCGATGTGAGGGCTGTCCGCAGCTTCATTCGCCACAGGTTCCTCCAGACGATGCGAAAAGAATCCATTACCTTCACTGTTTGTTCACCTCATACCCTCGCCTACGCTGGTCTTGTCCTTTTTTGTACAACCCGTCCGTCCTGGAGATAAATGACGCGGTCGGACTGTTCCGCTACTTCCTGCTCATGGGTAACGATGATGAACGTAGTCCCATTTTCCTTGTTCATTTCTCTCATTAATAGGAGAATCTCTTGTTCCGTCTTCGAGTCCAGGTTCCCCGTCGGCTCATCCGCCAAGATAATGCCAGGCTGATTGACGAGCGCTCTCGCGATACTGACACGCTGCTGCTGTCCACCACTAAGTTCATTGGGTCTGTGGTCGATACGACCTTCCAGCCCTACGCGATGTAGGATGTCCGTTGCTTTAGCCCGACGTTTTTTCTTGCTTTCGCCTGCAAAAATCAAGGGAAGTTCCACGTTCTCCAATGCTGTCAGATTTGGGAGCAGATTGTATGACTGGAAGATAAAGCCCATATTTTTACGACGAAACATGCATAGTTCATTTTCGCTGTAGCTGGAAATCTGTGCTCCGCTAACCGTGACACTCCCTTCCTCCGGCTTGGTCAAACCTGCAAGCAAATTCAAGAGCGTAGACTTGCCTGATCCCGACGAGCCACACAAAGCCACGAATTCTCCCTTGTTGATATGAAGGTTGATATCATACAGCACGGGTACTTTGATTTTTCCCGTTCCGTAGCTGTGATTGACCCCTGTCACCGTCAGCTCTCCTGTTGAATTGACCATCGTTTGTCGCACCTCATTCGTTCTTTCAAAATGGAAACTTTCGTAAACATCACATACTAAAGACGTAACATTTCGCAAAACGTAACGCTTCTTTCGGAAACAATTTACGATTTACAGAATAACCATATATTCTTCAAAAATATGTAACAGCTATGTAACCTTTTGCAGGCTGTTACGTAATACAATGTAGATGTCAACAAACCATGGAGGGTCGAAGAAGATGACTATCTATCGCTTTTTATTTGAAACAGCAACACGCAGATGGGTTGAAATCATCAAGGCACCCAGTATGTTTGAGGCAGCAAAGCAAGCCAAACAACTTGCAACCAAGCGTTCCAAGTCCATGTCCACTACCATCAGCTTCTCTTTTCACCACGCTGCTTCTCAAGCATAAATGCACACATACATAAACCGCTTGCCCGCTATGGGAGGCGGTTTTTATATTTTGGGGATATTATTGACAGCACCGATTTCTTCCTCTTTAATATAGAGAGAGGCATTACAGTGCATGACAGTATAGATCCGCTTCGATTGTGCAGCGGTATACAAAGGGAGATAATCACAATGACCATGAAGAAAGCACTCACCATTGCAGGTTCCGACACCAGCGGCGGAGCTGGTCAGCAAGCAGACCTCAAAACGTTTCAGGAGCTTGGTGTTTTCGGGATGACCGCCCTCACCGTTATCGTAGCCCAAGATCCACATAATGAATGGTTTCACGAAGTGTTTCCGATCGATGTCGCGATCCTGGAAAAACAAATCGAAACCGTACTCGCAGGAATTGGCGTAGATGCTGTAAAAACAGGGATGCTCGGAACCACTGAACTGGTTGACCTCGCTACCCGTAAAATAAAACAATACGATTTGAAAAATGTTGTCGTTGACCCTGTGATGATCTGTAAGGGTGCAGATGAAGCACTCCATCCAGAAATTGCAGTCAGCCTGCGTGAAGTCTTGCTCCCGCACGCAACAGTTGCGACTCCTAACCTGTTCGAAGCTGGTATTCTCAGCCAAATGGGCGCACTGAAAAGTGTCGATGACATGAAGGAAGCGGCAAAGCGCATCCACGACTTCGGCACCTCTTATGTCGTTGTAAAAGGCGGCAGCAAGCTTCAAAGCGGCAATGCCGTAGATGTTTTCTATGACGGGAAAACAATCGAGGTATTGGAATCAGAGCGCTTTGAAACGAGCTTTACTCATGGTGCCGGCTGCACGTTCTCAGCTGCAATCTGTGCGGAATTGGCAAAAGGAAGCTCCGTACACAACGCAGTAGCTGTTGCCAAAGAATTTATTACCGAAGCGATTCGCCACTCGTTTGCGCTCAATAAATATGTGGGACCTACTAATCATGGTGCGTACCGCATGAAAAAGCACGGCGAAGCGATTTGCTAATTACGTCCTTGTAAACAAAAACTCCTGACCATATCCGAGTCTTCCTCGGTGGGTCAGGAGTTTTCTTACGTTTACGCTTGTTTTTTGATAGCGACCTTGGGATTGATTAGGGTAGCTTTTCGTTTCTTGTGTACGGAAGACACCGTAAATACGATGAGCGCAGACCAGATGAATCCAAAGCTGATAAGATGTGTTTGGGTGAAAGGCTCTCCAAACAAGAAAACAGCTGATAAGAGCGATATGGTAGGCGCCAAGTATTGAATGAAGCCCACAACGGAAAGCGGGAGTCTAGCCGTTGCTTGGGCGAACCAGTAGAGCGGCATGGCAGTAGCTACCCCCGCCAACGTCAGCAATAAAAGCTGCCACCATGCTAAGGATGTCATGGTCTCCGTGCCATTGACCTGTAGCATCAACAGATAACCGAAAGCAATAGGAGCCACAAACAGCGTCTCCCACGCCAGTCCGATCATTGCCTCCATCCGGACAAGCTTTTTCGCCAAGCTGTAAAAAGCAAAGGTCAGGGCAAGTGATAGAGAGACCCAAGGAATCTCACCGTACTGGAAGGTGATGAACATGACTCCAAAAGCCGCGAGTATTAGCGCGAGCCATTGCCCAGCATGCATTTTTTCTTTTAAGAAAATGACTCCGAGCAGTACGGTGATGAGAGGATTCATGTAGTAGCCAAGACTCGTTTGCATGACTTGATCGTTATTCACTGCCCAGATAAAAATGAGCCAGTTTGCGCTGATTAGCAGTGAACATATCGCTAATGCTGCGAACATTTTAAAACCAGTAACCGCTCTCCACATACTACGCCAGCGTTTCGTTACCTGAATAATGATTGCGACAAAAATAATCGACCAGACGATTCGATGAGAGAGTATCTCCCATGCCCCCATTGCCTGAAACAGCTTCCAATAGAGCGGGAGTAACCCCCAAGCCAAATACGCCACAATTGCGTAAATAATCCCCTGTCTCATCCTTGCTCCTCCATGTGTTTCGCCTTCTCTTTCTCTATTGACGACTTTTTAAACTTCTTCTCTATGGTGTAGTGTAACGGAAATATGAAAAAACAGCTATGTATTCTCACATAGAATAAGGAGTCAATTACACTTTCATCCGTTACCATATTACCAATGCATGCAGCTAGCTAATTACCTTAGTAGCACAGTAAAGAGCGGACAAAAATTTTATTGTACCACTTTTAGACCTGTAGTACAATAGTCATTATTCTTCCGAGTTTAGTCATACGAAAGGAACTTTTACTTATGACATACTGGCGATCTATCTTCTTAGTTTTACTTGGTGCGTGCAGTTACGGTGTCCTCTCGATCTTCATGAAGCATGCTTTTCAACTCGGCTTTACGCCCTTTGAAATGAGCGGAAGCCAATTGATTTTTGGCGGATTGATCATGACGGTCATGGCCATCTTTTTCTCCAAGCAGCGGTTTTCGTTCAAGTATTTCTTGCTTTTGGCACCAGCCAGCCTCATGATGGCCTCAACCAGTCTTTTTTACCATCAGGCTGTTAGCCGGGTCTCTGCTTCGCTCGCAATCGTTCTTCTCTTTCAGTTTACCTGGATCGGTGTCTTGCTGGAGGCGATTGTGGATCGCAAATGGCCGACCGCTGAAAAATGGGTGTCTCTGGTTATGCTTGGAGCAGGGACGGTTCTTGCAAGCGGACTTGGCGAAAGCGGCATTCAGAATGTAGACATGGTCGGACTGATCTTCGGTCTGATGTCGGGCGCGACCTTTGCCTTGGTTATTTTCTTCAGCGGGCGAATTCTCCCTGGAATGGATCCATACTTGCGAAGCGCGATTTCGATTAGTATGGCTGCCCTGATGCTCTCGATCGTTTATCCACCGACTTTCCTGGTAAATGGTCAGCTTCTGCAAGGTTTGCTGCCACTCGGTCTTTTGGTTGCGATCTTCGGTTCGGTCATCCCGATCTTCTGTTTGGCTGTCGGTGTTCCGCGGATCGGCAATGGACTGGCTACCATTTTAAGTGCAGTCGAATTGCCTACAGTCGTACTCTTGTCGAGTTTCGTGCTTCAAGAGACTGTATCTCTCCCTCAATGGGGTGGCGTATTCATGATCCTCGCTGCCATTTGTGTACCGCAAGTAAAATGGCGGAAACTATTCTCCCCTTCTCACACCCTCGAGCAGGAAAGAATGTAGCGCCGTTTCCTATACAAAGCTTTAGCGTGCAGACGAGCTGGTTCTGCACGCTTTTTTGTTGATACACCCCCTTCTCTATAGAAGGAAGGTAGATTCACTGACTCGAATCTATATGCAAAGACTGCCCAGAAGATACAAGCTGCTTACAAGGATCGATTAGAAGAAGAATTTCCCGCAACTGAATCCGGCATGCATACGATTGCACAAGTGCTTGTCCGAACGATCTTTCACGAAGGGGTGCACCTCGCTTCCCTCAATACAATCCGGAGGTTTCTATGCAAATGAATCAGAACATAACGCCGATTTTTCGTATGTTTGACGTTGAGAAGGCAAGAGAGTTTTATGTGGAGTTTCTAGGTTTTCAAATTGATTGGGAGCATCGTTACGAGGATCATTTTCCGTTGTACATGCAAATTACTTCTCCATGGTGCACGCTTCATCTATCCGAGCATCACGGGGATGCTTGTCCTGGCTCAGCGATTCGCGTACAGGTAGAGAACATTGAGCTTTTTCATCAGTCACTGTTGCGTCAAGGATACAAGTACGCTCGTCCCGGTCTAGAGGAGACGCCGTGGGGAACGCGTGAAGTGAGCGTGACCGATCCTTTTGGCAATCGTCTTCATTTTTATCAGCCTGTTGATCAATCGTAAGACAGATATAAAGAAAGCCCAGCCGGAGTTCCTTTACAGGAGCCACCGCTGGGCTATTTCATTTTACATTTTGAACATATATGGGGCGATCGATGGGACTTGAACCCACGAGTGCCGGAGCCACAATCCGGTGCG
>NZ_AKIX01000051.1:0-87634 GCF_000282075.1 Brevibacillus sp. BC25 | reverse complement strand
GCCAGCTTACAGCCTAGGTGTTTTTCTTAATGTCCACTAAACGGGGTCTTGACCAACGAAAAGGCAAGGGTTTTTGCTGTGCTGCTTCGTGCTAGTCGTGAAGCGGTTTCTTGTTTTCATCAAGGGTGAAGCCTTCTCCGAGAACTTCATGCACATCGTTGACGATGACAAAAGCATGCGGATCAATTTCTTGCACAATGGTTTTAAAACGCATGACTTCGTTTCGGCTGACAACGACATAAATGACTTTCTTTTCATCGCCAGAGTAGGCACCTTTACCCGCTAAGAGTGTCACACCACGACCTACATCGAGAATTTGCTTGGCGATGTTATCTGCTTCGTTGGAAATGATCGTCAATGCTTTTCCTGCATAAGCGCCATCTTGGAAAAAGTCAATGACACGTGCTGCGATAAAGACGACGACGAGGGTATACATAGCGCTTTCCAGATTCAAATAGACGAGGGACGCCCCAATGACCAAGATGTCTCCGAAAAACAACGTCCTTCCCATACTGATACCCATGTATTTCTGAAGCAGTCTGGCAATGATGTCCACACCGCCGGTTGTCCCACCGTAACGGAAAATAATTCCTAAACCGACACCAACAGCTACCCCGGCATACAAGGAAGCGAGCAAGCGATCTTTCATCGGCAACGGAAGCACACCATCAAATAAGGATAAAAAGACTGAGAGAGAAACCGTTCCCAAAATCGTGTAGAAAAAAGAAGTTCGTCCAAGAATTTTCCAGCCCAAGAAAAATAACGGGATGTTCAGGACAAAGAAGACGATTCCCTGATCCACAGCAGGAACTAACAGCTTGATCAAAATACTGATACCAGTAATACCGCCCTCAGCTAGATGGTTGGGAATGTTGAACGCGTTAATACCAAATCCCATAATGGCAGAACCGATAATAATGGCAATGATACTGTCGAGACGAATTTTCATATATCCTCCTGTTCGCCGGATCAGGAAACAGGCTTCCCCCCGGACGTGATGTGCAGGTAATACTTGTGTTACCTGAGGGCTATCCGAAAGCCATTATAAATGAACGCTCGTTTGATTGTCCATATGCTGGAAAGACGAAGTATTGTGATTTGGCAAACGAAGCCTTTTTTAGTACGATAGGTGAAAGAGAGAAGTATGCGAAAAAGGAGTGGGCGGATGGAACGGCAAAAGACTATGCAAGAGATGCAGCAAGAAGTTGATCAATACATATCGCAGTTTAAAGAAGGATATTTTTCTCCGCTTTCGATGCTGGCTAGAATGACAGAAGAAGTAGGGGAATTAGCCAGAGAGATTAACCATTTTTATGGAGAAAAACCGAAGAAAAAGGACGAAGGCGAAAAAACAGTAGAGGAAGAGCTGGGTGACGTACTCTTCATCGTGATTTGTTTCGCAAACTCACTCGGAATCGATTTGCAGGAAGCCTTTGATCGTATTATGCACAAGTTTAATACTCGCGATAAAGATCGCTGGACGAAAATAGAGGAGAACGAGCAGCATGACTAAACAAATTCGTATAGCAGTTGCAGGCGCAAATGGTCGGATGGGGCAAGAAGTAGTGAAAATGCTGGCGCAGGATACCGCACTCGTTTTTACAGGCAATCTGGATACGCGCGTGAGCGAAGCGGAAATCAATCAACAACTGGACGAAATGAAGCCGGATGTTCTGGTAGACTTTACGACACCACATACGGTATATCGTCATATGGAGCTTTGTCTGGCTCGTGGTGTGAGACCAGTCGTCGGAACAACGGGGCTGACAACTGAGCAGCTGCAAGAGATGACTGAGCGCTATAAAGAAGCAGGACTGGGTGCCATCATTGCCCCGAACTTTGCAATCGGCGCGATTCTATGTATGAAGTTTTCCGCAATGGCAGCAAAATATATGCCGCATGTAGAAATTATCGAGCTGCATCATGACCGCAAGTTGGATGCGCCGAGCGGAACTGCTTTGAAGACCGCAGAGATGATTGCAGCCGTTCGGGAAGGGCTCAAGCAAGGGCATCCTGAAGAGGTAGAAACGATTCCAGGCGCTCGCGGAGCAGATTACGAAGGCTTCCGGATTCACAGTGTTCGTCTGCCAGGTATGGTTGCTCATCAGGAGGTTTTGTTTGGTGCAACAGGCCAAACGCTGTCCATTCGCCATGATTCGATTAACCGGGAATCATTTATGCCAGGGGTAAATATGGCGATTAAAGCCGTAATGAATATGAACGGATTGATTTACGGATTGGAACATCTGATTGATTAAACGATTGATTAACATACACACGATACCCAGCCATAAAGGGAGAGGTTTTCTTGAAAATTGCATTGATTGCCCATGATCGAATGAAAGAACAGATTGAGCAACTAGCGATGGCCTATGAATCCATTTTGGCAAAACATGACCTGTATGCCACAGGAACAACTGGGTCGCGAATCATGGAAGCTACGTCGCTTTCCCTAACCCGATTTCTGTCAGGGCCATTAGGAGGCGATCAACAAATCGGTGCGATGGTCGCCCGCAATGAGATGGATTTGATTATCTTTTTGCGTGATCCGCTTACCTCTCAACCACATGAACCTGATATTATCGCACTGCTTCGATTGTGTGATGTGCACAAGATACCGTTTGCCACCAATCTCGGTTCGGCAGAAATCATGCTGAAGGCTTTGGAGCTGGGACAACTGGATTGGCGCGAAGTGGTGCATGAGGAGAATGAAGCATGAGTTCACTCGATATTTTGGCAATCGGCGCTCATCCTGACGATGTTGAGATCGGTGCGGCAGGCAGTCTGATCTTGGCAGCTAAACAGGGGAAGCGCGTGGGGATTCTCGACCTGACCTATGCCGAATTGTCTTCGAATGGAACCGTTGAAAGAAGGCAGCAAGAAGCGGCTACAGCTGACCAAGTGATGGGAGTGGCTGCTCGCTATAATTTTGGCCTGCCTGATCGTGGTTTGGAAGCAGTCAGGGAAAGTGCGATTGAACGTGTAGTAAAGCTCATTCGCAAAACTCGTCCAGCCATTGTGCTTGCGCCTTATTACGCGGATCGTCATCCAGATCACGAAAGCGTTAGTCGGATCGTTCGTGAGGCGGTGTTTAATGCAGGCATCCGCAAGTATTTGCCGGAGCCTTCTTTGCCTGCCTATCGACCTTCGCAATTCCTTTACTATTTTATTAATTCTACTGTCACGCCTCAGGTTGTCGTGGATATCACGGCTGTTTATCCGCAAAAAATGGAGGCGCTGCGTTGCTACCGCAGTCAGTTTGAGCTAGAAGAAGGAAGCGTTCAAACACCGCTTACAAACGGGTATCTGGAGTCTGTCGAGTATCGAGAGCGACTGTTTGGTCAGCAGGCTGGTGTTGCCTACGCAGAAGGATTTGTCAGTGCAGCTCCGTATGTATTAAAGAGCTTGTGAGAAGGAGTGACACTGTATGAAGATCGGGATTACTTGTTATCCGTCATTGGGCGGATCGGGGGTAGTAGCCACAGAGCTGGGTAAGCTATTAGCCGAGCGAGGGCATCAAGTCCATTTCATTACAGGTGGAATGCCATTTCGCTTAGGTGCGTTTCACCCGAACATTTTTTATCATGAAGTAGAAGTGAACAACTACGATGTTTTTAAATACCCACCCTATGATTTGACCTTGGCGAACCGAATGGCGCAAGTGGCGAAAAATGAAAACCTGGACTTATTACATGTGCATTATGCTGTGCCACATGCGTTGTGTGCGTTTCTCGCCAAGCAAATGGTAGGGGATCATTTGAAAATTGTGACCACCTTGCACGGGACTGATATTACTGTTCTGGGTTATGACTCGAATTTGAGTGATATGATCCGCTTCGGTATTGAGCGAAGCGATTTGGTAACAGCGGTGTCCAATGATTTGATCAGGCAAACGAAAGAACTGCTGCATACTGAAAAAGAAATTGTCCCTGTGTACAACTTCGTAGACAAGCGGCGTTATTACCCAAAAGAGGTTACGAAGCTGAAAAAGGTATTTGCACCGAATGGTGAAAAAATTCTTATGCACATTTCTAATTTCCGTCCGGTCAAACGAGTGCCGGATGTGATTGAAATATTCTCGCGAGTACGTGAAGAAATGCCTTCCAGACTGATCCTCATTGGTGAAGGTCCCGAAATGGGTCTGGTCCGTAAGATGATCGCTGAGCTCGGTCTGAACGACGATGTTTGCTTCCTCGGCAAGCAAGAAGACGTCGCCGAGGTATTGTCGATGGCAGACATCATGTTGCTTCCATCAGAAAAGGAAAGCTTCGGACTCGTCGCATTGGAAGCAATGGCTTGCGGTGTGCCTGTTGTCGCTACAGTGGCAGGAGGCTTGCCCGAGGTCGTCCTGGATGGTGTGAACGGCTTCTTGCGCCCAATTGGGGACGTGGAAGGCATGGCGAAAGAAACGATTCGTCTCTTGCAAAACGAAGAGCTATATCGCGAATTCTCCGCGAATAGCATCGAGCGATCCTGCAAAACGTTTTGTCACGAAACGATTGCCTCTCAGTATGAAGCACTTTACGCCAACTTGCTGGCAAGCAAATCCGAAGAAAAGCTAAGCTTTTGAACGTAAGATCGAGCTTTTGGCTAGTTGATGTACCTTGGATATTAAAATGAACAATCCATACAAAACTCTCATGAAAACGCCTCCTTGTGTAGATCAGGCGGAGCAAACCAGAAAGGGGGGAATTGGATTGGCGATAGAATTGGCAAAGCGTGTTCTCGACAGATTGGAGGAACACGGCTTCGAAGCTTACTATGTGGGTGGTTGCGTCCGAGATTGGCTTTTACAACGACCTGTTCATGATATAGATATATGTACGAATGCCCATCCCGGCGACGTCATCCGATTGTTTCCCGATCATGTCCCGACTGGTCTGAAACACGGTACTGTGTCTGTAAAAGTCGAGGGGCAGATGTTCGAAGTAACCACGTTTCGGACGGAAGGAAAATATGAAGATTACCGTCGACCCGCTGAGGTTCAGTTCGTTTCAGAACTTCGGCTCGATCTGGAGCGACGAGATTTTACGATGAACGCAATGGCGATGGATCGCCATCAAGTATTGCACGACCCGTTCGGTGGACGTGAGGATATGGAGCATCAGCTGGTTCGGGCTGTAGGCATTCCGCTAGAGAGATTTCAGGAGGATGCCCTTCGGCTTTTACGAGGAGTGCGCTTTGCTTCCCAGTTAGGTTTTTCTATAGAAGACCAGACCATGCTTGCTATGAAACAGACTGCGCCTTTGTTAGCTCATATTGCTGTGGAGCGCATAAGGGAAGAGCTGAATAAAACGCTCGACAGCAGAGCACCAGAGGTAGGTTGTCAGTTGTTGAATGAAACGAGGCTCATGGCTTATGCCCCTGAGGTAGAAAAACTGTTTGACCTCTCGAATGAGCATGTCTGGCGGCTGCATCATCTGCAAACCGTGACGCAAAAATGGTCGTTGCTACTGTTTGCTGCGAATTATTCACCTGTGCAATCGCGTGAAGTATGCCAATTCCTCAAAATGTCCAAACGCGAAACAGAAGCAATTTGTTGCTTGGTTGAACTTCTGACGCGATTACAGCCGCAATGGGATGTCCCTCATGCGATTGAGTGGGGGCCACTGTTGCTTGAAGTCGGTTGGGACACGTGCAACGAGTTCTTCCTTTTATTGCACGCGTGTTGGTGGAAGGAGAGGCAAGCGTTTTCGATGCAAGCACTCCACGATCAATACGAAAACATGCCTGTCAAAACCATCAAGGATTTGGCAATCACGGGATTTGACCTGCAAGTAGCCGTTCAAAAAAAGCCAGGCGAGTGGATTGTTCGCGTCTTGGAATCGTTGCTTAGGAAAACGGCTCTGCACGGTTTACCAAATACACCAGAAGCACTCGTCGAAGTTGCAAAGAAAGAGGTTGCACAAGATGAACATTAAGCAAGTCATCCTTCAAGCATTCCGTGATCAGCCAGGCAGTTTCATCTCTGGTGAAGAACTAAGCCAAACATGCGGTTGCTCTAGGACGGCGGTTTGGAAACATATCGAAGAGCTGCGCCGAGATGGTTACGAGGTGGAGGCGGTGCGAAAATCGGGGTATCGCTTGCTGGTTGCCCCTGATCGCTTGTCAGCAGCAGAAATCATGGCTGGACTGGAAACGAATCGGATCGGTCAAAATGTCATCGCTTACGATGAGGTGGTATCTACACAGCCACTCGCACACGAGGCTGCGGCAAAAGGGGCAGTAGAAGGTACGCTTGTGCTGGCAGAGCTGCAAACAGGTGGGAAAGGTAGACTCGGCCGCCCATGGCATTCTCCGAAAGGAACGGGGATATGGATGAGCTTGATCATCCGACCTTCGATTCCGTTACCGAAGACACCTCAGATGACGTTGCTAACGGCGGTTGCTGTAGCGAAAACGATCCGAGAAGAGACTGGGTTGCCTGTCAAAATCAAATGGCCGAACGATATTTTTATCGGTGACAAAAAAGTATGTGGGATTTTGACAGAACTCAATGCTGAATCTGATCGGGTCAATTATTTAGTAATCGGAATAGGGCTCAATGCCAACAGTATTGAGTCTGATTTCCCATCTGAACTGGCACAGATTGTGACTTCGCTTCGAATTGAATCTGGCGAGCCACTTAAGCGTGTTTCGCTTATCCAGCGACTCTGCCGAATTTTTGAAGAAGAGTACGACCATTATTTGCAGGCTGGCTTTGAGCGTGTAAAACAAGAGTGGGAGAATCATTCGTACACGATTGGCAAATGGGTGACCCTCCAGACGATTTCACAACAGCTTGAGGGTCGTGCCGTTGGTTTGGATGAGGAAGGCATACTCAAGGTCGAGGATCAGACGGGACAGATTCACAAAGTTTATTCGGCTGATGTCAATTATCGTGCAAATGATTAAATCATTTGCTATACTCCATTTTGGAGGCTGTATCACCTCGTGAACGGTACTCCCGGAGTATTTTTGTATCTATCGTGTAATCTTAAATTAATACGTGCAAGGACAAAAATCTGCTCAGAGCCTGTGTGGACCGAGACAGAAGGAATCCGCTAACGCAAAATGTCTTTTTGACATGGACAACCTTCTCCCGATTGACGCGAGAAGGTTTTTTTATTCCTCACACGATCCACGGGCTTGATGCGAAAGAGGAGCAATGAAAAATGGCACAAAACGACAGACCTATTACGACTTCGAGTATCCGCAAGAAAAAAGAAACGCGAAATCCGATTACCATGGTGACCGCCTATGACTATCCGTCAGCCAAATTAGTGGATGAAGCTGGCGCTGATATGATTCTGGTCGGTGATTCATTGGGAATGGTCGTACTTGGCTATGACTCCACCATCCCTGTAACGATGGAGGACATGATACACCATACGAAAGCAGTGACGAGAGGGGCTAAGCGTGCATTTGTCGTGACGGACCTGCCTTTTCTCAGCTATCACGGAACAGTTGAGGAAGCAGTGAAAAACGCGGGCAGACTAATGCAAGAAGGGCTAGCCAAGGCGGTCAAAATGGAAGGGGGCCGTGAACTTGCTCCAATCATTACACGCTGTGTACAAGCAGGCATCCCTGTCGTTGGACATATTGGACTTACTCCGCAATCGGTACATCAATTAGGCGGTTACAAAGTACAAGGAAGAGATCTGGGGGCAGCCAAAAAATTGTTGGACGAGGCCCTTGCGATTCAAGAAGCTGGTGCATTCGCCATTGTGCTGGAATGTGTTCCCGAAGAGGTCGCAGGCATGATTGCAGACAAGCTGGACATCGCTGTGATCGGAATCGGAGCGGGTGCGACTTGTGATGGGCAAGTGCTGGTGTTCCATGATATGGTCGGATACGCATCGGATATCACACCGAAATTCGTGAAGCGTTACGCAAACATCGGTGAAACAATCCGTGAAGCAGTGGAGACTTATAACAAAGAAGTGGAAGCAAGAAGCTTCCCAGGGCCAGAGCATGTCTTCCATGCCTCTGAAGAAACCATCAAGGAATTGTACGGGGAAGGAGTGAAGCAGTCATGATGCAAACCATGATGCAGCAAGTCTCCACAATCGCAGAGATGCGCGTTCATATAAAAGAAGCACATCGGCAAGGCAAAACGATCGGAATGGTACCGACCATGGGGTTTTTGCATGAAGGACATCTCAGCTTGGTGAAAGCTGCCCGTGAAGTATGCGATTTGGTTGTGATGAGCATTTTCGTAAACCCGCTGCAATTCGGACCGAATGAAGACTTTGAACGTTATCCGCGTGATATTGAACGGGATAGCAAAATGGCGGAAGAAGCGGGAGTGGACCTCCTGTTTATCCCGGAAGTCAGCGAGATGTATCCGAAACCGATGCTGACCAATATTTCAGTGGCAAATGTGACGACTCCATTGTGTGGAGCTTCTCGTCCGGGTCATTTTGATGGCGTATCGACTGTCGTCAATAAATTGTTTCAAATTGTCCAGCCCGATTACGCCTTTTTTGGACAAAAGGATGCCCAACAGGTAGCTGTTGTGACGCAAATGGTCCACGACTTGTCGATGCCAGTACAAATCGTTCCATGCCCGATTGTCCGCGAAGCGGATGGTCTTGCCATGAGCTCTCGGAATGTATACTTGTCAGCGGATGAGCGAGCACAAGCACTCGTGCTATCACAAAGCCTGAAGCAAGCAGAAGAATGGCTGGGTGAGGGCTTGGCTCTTACTGCGATCAAGGATCGAATCACGCAAATGATTTCCGAGAAGCCGCTGGCTGATATTGATTATGTGGAAATTTTGAGCTATCCAGAACTTACACCAGTCGAGCAGGAAACGGCAGGTCAGACGATCCTCATCGCGCTAGCTGTTCGTTTTGGCAAAACACGTCTGATCGACAATACAATTACATCAATTAAGTAGAGATAAGGGAGGAATTCTTAGTGTTCCGCACCATGATGAAAGCAAAAATCCATCGCGCAACGGTAACTGAAGCGAACTTGAACTATGTTGGCAGTATTACCATTGACAAAAATTTGTTGGATGCACTGGATATTTTGCCAAATGAAAAAGTACAAATCGTAAATAACAACAACGGAGCGCGTCTGGAAACATACGTCATCGAAGGTGCTCCAGGCAGTGGCGTCATTTGCTTGAACGGAGCAGCTGCACGTCTCGTACAAGAGGGCGATATCGTTATTATTATTGCCTATGCGATGATGACGGATGAAGAGGCAAGAACATACAAGCCACGTGTCGCCATCATGGATGAAAAAAATCAGATCAAAGAATTGATTGCAGAAGAAGTACACGCGACGATTCTGTAAGCGATCTGTCTGTTCCTGCATAGAGCCACCTGCCTTGTGAGACAATGAAAGTACTCATGCCTCATAGGGGGTGGCTTTTCTTGTGAAAATCGAGGACTGGTTTCACACGCTTCGTAAAAAAGCGCAGACGATTGAAGAGAAGTGGCAGGGGGCTTCAGAACAAGAACGTCTTCAGCTCGCGGAACAATTGTTTCAATTGCGCCAAGTAAGTGATACAGTCGTAGACCTGTGGCTGCAATTCGAAGAAAAATTATCGAATGCGATTCGTAGTATCAAGGAAATGGAAGGACAGCTTCCGGCGGAAGAGAAAAAGACGCATCAGTCGAAGGTAAGTGCAGAATCACCAAAGGCCGTTGAAACGAATCCATACGAGCCGATTTTTCGTCGAGGGGAAGGCTTTTATCATTTGCGCATGTTCCAAGACGCGAAAAAGTGTTTTGCAGAATTAGTCCAAAAATCGCCAGACTGGGAAAGTGGACGCCTATACTACGCTTACAGTCTCCTTTTGTGTGAGGATGAAGAATTAGCTTTTCGGGAATTCCGTCTTCTCGGGAGGACAGCAAGCTCACCTACCATTGTGGCCATCAGCTTTAATGCCATCGGGTGCATACTGGCAGAAGAGGAGCAATGGCTAGAGGCGGCTCAAGCTTTTAAGACGTCTCTCGAGATCAAGCCAGAACAGGAAGAAGCCCAATACAACCTCGCGCTATGCTATTTAAGAGATGGCGATGCACAGGAAGCTTTGGACGAATTGGAACCGTATCTAGAAAAAAACGAGCACGATTGGGAAGCGCAGATGCTATGGCTGCGTGCTGCAAAATTACTGCATACGATGGACCAGACGGTGGAATGGAGCCCGCCGACAGGCTTGCAACTGCCGACACGTGATTTGGACAGCGATACTCTTCAGGAAATGGCCTCTTTATACGAAACAGTGGGCAATTACCACCGGGCACAAATTTGCTATCACTTTTTGACGGAGCGTTCCCCAAAAGATGGGTGGACGTGGCATGGCTTGGCCTGGAATACGTGGCTCATTTCGGGTACGAAGCGCGCATTGACGCTCGTCAAAAAAGCGATCAGTCTTGCACCCGAAAATGACGACTTTCTTTTTAGTTATGGATGGATGTTGTTGTTTGACGGAAGGGTAGAAGAAGCAATTAAAGCGTTTCGGATCATGCTGGAGAAAAACCGAGACAATCGCCTCGGCCAATCCGGAATGATTTCCGCATACGAAAAGCTAGGGGATACGCAAGAGGCAAAACGGTTGGCAAAGTATTTCCTGGAAGACGCTGAGCCATATGTACGTTCGTTAGGGTATTTTCATCTGGGAAGAATCGCGGTTGTGGAAGAAAATTGGCGCCTAGCTGAACAATATTTTCAACGGGCATTGCCATTCGCAGAACAGTTATGGGAGATCCCCATCTATCTGCAATTGTGTGCAAGCAAGCTCGGCCAATCAGAAATGCAAACCGAGCTCGTACAGCCTTAAATGTACAGGAGAGCAGGAATATTTCCCATCGTTGCCGAATGTGAATGGGTGCGGATTGAATGTTTCCGCCCAGGTTACGAGGTGACAACTTTTGAATCGATTACTAGTTGTAGATTTTGAGACGACGGGAAGCCATCCACGCCAAGGGGACAGCATCATTCAGATTGGTGCCGTCGCAATCGATGATGGGCAGATTACCGAGAGTTTTTCCACCCTGATTCATCCAGGCCAGGATATTCCCCCATTTATTACCCAATTAACAGGGATTACCAATGAAATGGTTGCAGATGCTCCTTCCTTGGAAGAAGTGTTTCCAGATTTCTTGCGTTTATTGGACGGACGAGCTTTTGTTGCACATAATGCAAGCTTTGATCTCCAATTTTTACAAGAAGCCCTGCTGAGCCAGGGCTATTATGCGTTTGACGGCTACGTACTTGATACAGTGGAGCTATCCCGTGTTCTTTTGCCGATGCAAAATAGCTACAGACTCGGAGAACTGGCGTCTGAGCTGGAAATCGAGCACGATAATCCCCATCAAGCAGATAGCGATGCACTCGCAACGGCGCAACTGTTTCTCCACTTGCTGGATATTTTAAAGAGACTGCCTCTCGTGACGATCCAGCGCCTGCAGATGCTCGTTTCTTCGTTTCGCTCTGATATCGAGGTTCTTTTACGTCAGATCGAGATGGAAAAGCTCATAGAGCTGCCAGAGCTGGATGGAACGCCAACCAAAACGGATTCCTCAGACATGTGGGATGTTTATCGCCAGCTGGCCCTTCGGAAGCGAGAAGAAAAATTAACAGCCTCGCTAAAACGTTCCCATGTCGATGCGACAGTGACCAAAGCGTTTGCTGACCAGCTCGAGGATGTCTTGGGCGAAAACGGGCACATGCAGGCGAAAATGTCGGGATATCAACGCCGGGATGCTCAGGAAGCGATGATGCATGCGGTCTATGAGGCAATGGAGGATGGTGCCCATTTATTGGTAGAGGCAGGGACAGGTACGGGAAAATCATTAGCCTATCTCTTGCCGGGAATCATTTGGGCTCATCACAATCAGCAGCAGCTGGTGGTCAGTACCAACACCATTCAATTGCAGGAACAGCTATTCCATAAGGAAATCGCTACCTTGCAGGAGTCTCTGCCGTTTTCCTTTACAGCTTCGACGCTAAAAGGCAGAGGAAACTACTTGTGCTTGCGTAAATTTGAACAAGCCGTGGACGAGCCTGTAGAAGGGAGCAGCCAAGAAATGCGCTTGGTCAAAGGACAGATGCTGACGTGGCTCACGCAAACCGTAACCGGTGACGTGGAAGAGCTGAGCATGCCTCCGAGTGGCCAACTCCTGTGGCAACAGGTAAAAAGTGATACGAGCTCTTGTTTGAATCGGGCTTGTCCCTGGTTTAGTCGCTGTTACTATTTTCAGGCGAAGGAACGGGCTCGCGATGTCGATGTACTCATCGTCAATCACGCCCTTTTCATCAGCGACTTGCAAGCGGAAAACAGAATCCTCCCTCCGTATGAAGTTGCCATCGTCGACGAGGCCCATCATTTGGAGGATGCCGCGACGCAGCATTTAGGCAAGCAGTTTTCAACCACGCAGCTTCTTTTCTTGTTAGATCGTGCATCAGTTGAAGAGAGTGGGGCAATTGCCCGCTTCGCAGAAGAGCTGCAAAGCTGGATGCCTGCGGTTCAAGAAGATGTCGCCACAAAGCTTCCGGAGCTGAGAAAACAGTCCGCTGCCTTACGTGAGAAAGCGCAGCAATGGACGCAGCTCTTGTATGCATGGGCATCAGATCGTGCGGAGGAGACGGCGGACGCTGGACGTGAGACGGTACGTTATCGGATCGAATCGTTTGTAGGCAAACACGAGAAAATACGCAAAGTAACCAAAAAGCTGATTGAAGGGATGACTGCATACGCAGCGGACATCGAGCAGCTATTGCGAACGACTCCGCAAGAGGAAAAGCCTCCTTTTGCCGTACGCAGTTTACTGACAGATTTATTCGGTCTTATCAAAGACTGGCAAAACGCCGTGGAGCTGCTTCACTTCTTTTTGCTTGAACAGGATGCCGAGTATGTATATTGGATGGAAGTAGAGTCCCGTACAGCTCGCAAGCAGGTTCACTTGTCAGCAGCACTCTTGAAGGTTGCGGACTCACTGGCAGAACCGCTTTTCGCGCAGAAGCGGAGTCTGATCTTGACATCAGCCACTCTGACGGTCAAAGACAGCTTCTCCTACATCAAAAGCCAGTTTGGTCTCGACCAATTGCCCGAGGAACGAGTGCGTACTTTGTCACTGCCATCGCCGTTTCACTATGAAGAGCAGGGATTACTGTTGATTCCATCCGATTTCCCTGCACCAGGCAAAGAGAGTGACCATACGTATTTGGAGGCGGTCATTCAAGGGTGCGTGGATGTCGTACTGGCTTCAAAAGGAAGGACGCTGATCCTGTTCACCTCCCACTCGATGCTTCGACTTGTTTACCAAGCAATGAAGGAACGCCTTGCGGAGGCCCCAGAACCGTATACGTTATTCGGTCACGGGATTGATAGCAACAATCGGAGCAAGCTGGTGCGTCTGTTCCGAAGCATGGAGAGAAGTGTCCTACTTGGGACGAGCAGCTTCTGGGAAGGTGTCGATATCCAGGGGGAATGGCTAAGCAGTTTAGTCATTGTTCGCCTCCCATTTGCTCCACCGAATCATCCTGTCTATCAAGGAAGGGCAGAGCTTTTGAAGGCAGAAGGAAAAAACGCTTTTATGTCCTTGTCTCTTCCACAAGCTGTTCTGCAATTTAAACAAGGGGTGGGTCGATTAATTCGCCACCACTTGGATCGCGGGGTCGTGATCGTTCTAGACACGCGTGTGGTTGAGTCGAGATATGGACGCTCTTTCCTTCAATCTTTGCCGCCATTTCAGATCGAAAGCGGTCCATGGCCAACGCTGCGAGAGCGCATAGAGCCATTCCTTAGTATGCAATCCCTGTCAGATTCATAAAATGAAGCAATAGTCTCATAGGGATTAAGGTGATAAAATAAATGTTATGGAAAAAAGAGTGGCGTTGGTGGATTGTAGTTCTTAGTGCGATTTTCCTTTGCGCATGCTCGATTGATAGCCATTTGTATTTGCAAGAGGCAGCAGTGAAGATAGATGACCCGTTTGAAACAGAGACAGAACAGGAATTTTCGGGTCTTATTATCACCTACTTGGCACTTCCACATGGTGAGAGTACGCTTTTGAGAATGCCAGGCGGCAAAACGATGCTGATTGATACGGGTACGGCAGATGATTGGCCCGTTCTCTCCGCGCGCTTGGCAGAGCTCAAGATCACACGGCTCGACTATGTAGTGGTGACGAACGACCAGCCTGAGCATATGGGAGGCTACGCTTCATTGAGCCAGCAAGTGCTTGTAGATGCCGTCATTTTGCCCAAGCTGATCGCATCATCGATTCGCCATGTCATGCTGCTTCGCTCCAACCAAAAACAGATGGAAGCAGAGCAAGGACAAGTACTCGCTCTTGACCAAGAAATCTCGATGGAAGTTTTGCTCCCGGATGAACCGTTATTTTTATCGCCCCAGAACAATTCTCTCGTTTTTCGATTGACGCACGGTCAATTGCGTTTTTTATTTATGAGCGCCGTGAATGAAAAAGCAGAAGAGCGACTGTTGGAACGGCAAAATGGCAGACTGAAAGCGGAAGTGCTAAAGGTAGCCGGTCAGGGGAGCAATCAAGGCTCTTCGCAACCGTTTCTGACGCAAGTCGATCCTCAGGTCGCCATTATTCAGACAGGTCGATCGCGGGATCAAATGAAAGACGGTCAGACGGAAGTCATGGAGCGCCTGGGTGAGTCATGGGCCGAGACATACGTTACCAGCCACGACGGTTCCATTACCATTTTATCGAATGGAAAAGAATATCGGATTTTGAAGCAAAAGAATTAGGGGGGAAGACCGAACGTGGCAAAACACGAAAAGATTTCAGAAGCGGTCGTCCGTCGTTTGCCGATTTATCTGCGTTACCTCAGTTATTTGCAGCAAGTTGAGGTGACCACCGTTTCCTCCCAACAGATGGGCAAGAATCTTGATGTGAATCCTGCCCAAATCAGAAAAGATCTTGCAGCTTTTGGTGATTTTGGAAAAAAGGGAATCGGCTATGATGTCGATTATCTAGTGGAAAAAATACGTGAAATTCTGAAGCTAACGGATGAAATCCGTGTCGCTTTGGTCGGAGCTGGGCATTTAGGCCATGCCATTAGTAACTACAACGCTTATTTGAAAGATAACATGCGGATTGCGGCCATCTTTGACAGTAATCCAGAGAAGCAGGGCAAAAAAGTCGCAGGTATACCGATCCAGCCTTTAGCAGAGCTGGAAGAAACGATCGTAAACAAGCAAATCAAGCTAGCGATTATTACGGTACCGGCACCTGCAGCGCAATCCGTATGTGATCAGTTGACTCAAGCGGGTATCAGGGGGATCTTGAATTTTGCCCCTACGACGATTCGCGCAGGAAAAGATGTTCGCATTCACTATGCGGATGTGACGTCCAACCTGCAAAGCTTGGCCTACTATTTGACGTAAGAATGGAGTGTATACTATGAAAAAGACGATCCTCATTCACGCAACAGTTATTACCGTTAACGATACGAATGAAGTCATTTACGATGGTGCCGTAGCATTCGAAGGCAACAAGATTACGTATGTGGGCCCAACTCCTGAAGACCTGTCGGAAGCGGGATACGATGAAGTCATCGATCAAAAAGGTGATTACATACTACCTGGCTTAATCAACACGCATGGACATGCTGGTATGTCCCTCCTACGCGGTTATGCAGATGATTTGCCGCTGCAACAATGGCTTGAAGACAAAATGTGGCCATTGGAGGCGCAATTCACGGGCGATACAGTAAAATGGGGTACCCAATTGTCGCTTATCGAGATGATTCGTACCGGAACCACCACGTTTGTGGATATGTATGATCATATGGACGTCGTGGCGAAGGAAGTTGATGCAGCTGGAATGCGTGCGCGCCTTTGCCGTGGTATGATCGGTCTGTGCTCCGAAGAAGAACGTCAAACAAAGCTGAAAGACGCGACTCTTTTTGCAAAAGAATGGCATAATCAGGCAGACGGGCGTATTACCGTCATGATGGCACCGCATGCGCCGTACACCTGCTCACCAGAATTTATTACCCAAATTATCGAAAAAGCCGATGAGCTTTCCTTGCCGCTTCATATCCATATGTCTGAAACTGCTTGGGAAGTCGGTCAAAACGAGAAGGACTACGGACTGCGTCCAGTTGCTCATTTGGAAAAGCTGGGAATGTTCAATCGCCCAACACTCGTCGCACACGCTGTTCACCTAACGGATGAAGAAATCGACATTTTGGCAAAATACAACGTGAGAGTTTCTCATAACGTAGTGAGCAACCTGAAGCTGGCAAGCGGTGTTGCGCCTGTTCCGAAAATGTTGGCAAAAGGTGTAAGCGTGTCACTGGGTACCGACAGCTCGGCAAGCAACAACAATTTGAATTTGTTTGAGGAATTGAAACTCGCTGCGATCCTGCACAAAGGTGTGAACAACGATCCAGTAGCCGTACCAGCAGAGGAAGCACTTCGCATGGCTACTCGTTATGGCGCAGAAGGGGTATTCCAAGAGGAAACGCTCGGAAGCATTGAAGTAGGCAAGCAAGCTGACTTGATCGTGCTGGATAGCCACCAAGCCCATTTCCACCCGGCACACCAACCGATTTCACACGTCGTGTACGCAGCAAATGGACGCGATGTGAAAGATACGATTGTAGCGGGTAAATTCTTGATGCGTAATCATAAGCTGTTGACTATCGATGAGGAGCGTGCGATTTACGAAGCAAACCGCGTATTCCAAACGTTAAAACGGTAAAAGGCTCCTGTCAGGTGGGGGACAGGAGTAAGGCAGTGCAGGTGTAGGTAGGGGAATTGGATACTACGACGTTCCGTTGTTATTTTTCGCCACAGCTTTTGTCAGGAGATGATGGCGAAAATGAAGAGTGGGTGTGTGCGACCATTGACGCAAGGGAGACGACAATCCTGCCCAGGAGACGCGGTATTCCTGTAACAGAAACCCAAGTATGTCAGGAGATGTGGTTTGTTGCGAAGATGTCACGCGCTCACCTCCTCGGGGTGTATATGTAGTATGACCGCCCGACCTTAAGCTATGATTAGCAACTTTTCCGTGTCGTTCTAAAACCTTCCCGTATAGCATAGGCTAAAGACAAAAATGGGACAGGGGGGACGACATGTACATCCGGCCCAAAATGCTGTGGTGGCTGATTCCTATCCTACTCGGTCTATTTCTGCTTGGGATTGTATTCGGGACAGTAAGTCGATCAGCCAATACAGACAGCACAGATACTGCGTCTGCGATCAGCCAAACAGCAGGAACGGAGCAGACAGCGACGACGGTAGCGGAGCTTTTGGAGCAGATCACGAAGGACGAGGAACGTTCATTTCTGGTATACATGCAAGATCAGACGTTGCATGGGCGATATCAAAATGAGCAATTTCAACTCACAGGAGAAATCGGTGGCCACCAGCTTGAAATAGCCAGAAAAGATAGGCAGCCAGTATCGGTACGAATTGATGGCCAGATACAGGATCATGCCGCGCTGCCGTATGCGATGTTCACCCCGTATGAGCATGCAGTATTGCTCAAGGGAGTTTTGCAATCGGTTAGTCCTGAACGCCTTGAAGATACTGCAGGGCAAGGATGGAGTGGATATCGGATAGCGGTACCACCTGAGGAAGTCTCTTCGTTATTATCGATGTGGTTAGGTCCATCCTTCCCTATTCAGGATTTGACTTCGAATGTAACGAACGGAATGAAAGTCAATTACCAACTATGGTACGAATCAACTACGGGGCAGCTTCGCCAACTGGAGCTGGATTTGCAAATACAAACGGCAGTTGGAGTGAAGAGAGACCAGCTTCGATTCCGATTGTAATGTCAGCCACGTAAAGGAGTTACTTTGCTGTGTTAGTACGAATTATCCTATCAATCGTAGCCGTCATTTTACTTACGGGAGCTGGGTTCGCCTATCACCTGACGGCTTCTGTAGCAGGAGAGCGTAATCAATTTGAGGAAACCGTTCGTCAGTGGGTCCAGGATCGCACGACAATCACGGAGATTGAATCCATTGATGAATATCGAGGCAAGGAGAGCTACGCTGTCGTCATTGGGAAAAATAAGGCAGGTACACAGGTTGTAGCCTGGATGACAGATCAGAAAGTTAGCTTCGATCGAATGGATCTAGCTGTTCCAAAAAAGAATGTAGAAGAGGCGGTTTACAAGTCATTCCCACAATCGGAGATCACTCATTTGGTTCCTGGTCTCGAAAACGATAAGAAATTTTGGGAAGTCACTGTCAAAGACAAAGACGGTCGTTTTCACTATATTCACTATGATCTATTCACCGGTGCTCTGTTAACCTCATACGTGCTCGCGCCAACCTAATACGCTTGCTTGACGACAGGCCTTTTCCTTATGGGAGAAGGCCTGTTTGGCATTCCATCCAACATCTGTATAAGAAATTGATATACTCATGTGATATACTAGGGACGTTGCAGAGAGAGAAAACGAGAACGATATTTATGGGGGGAGTAGCCGTGCAGTTGAAAAAGAGCGCAATTGGATTATCTTTGGTGGCAACCTTGGCACTCCTGTTCGGAGGATGGTTCTTGTATCAAAAGATGGAGATTGAGGAGCCAATCCGTGCAGAAATTGGACAAATGCAGTCCGCAACATTGGGCAACTTGGAGATCAGCAAAGATAAAATTCAAATAGATGTAACTGTTACAAAACCAGACGCATTTCCAGCAGAATATCGCAATCTGCTGACGGAAACACAAAAGGTCGCAGGGGAAAAAGAAGTGGTCATTGACATAGACAACCAGTCGACAGCGATGAACGATATTTGGCAGAGCGGTCAATTTGTGTTTACAGAAGCAGTGGAGTTGCATGAATATAGCCGTATTCCAGCCCTCGTGGAACAATGGAAAAAGGGGAATCAGCTGGACGAAGCATCTGCATTGATGGATGACGAGAACATTTATGTTTACTTGAAAAAAGGAACGGAGGATTTTTATACCATCATACCCCGTTCCATTGAAAAAGAGGTGACGGCACGTGCGTAAGGAAGTGCTGATCGGCGTCGTACCTGCACTGTTGATTTTTCTTGTTTTTCTAGGTGTAAATATTACGCCATTCTTGGTGTTCGGAGCGGTACTGGGGGCGATTTACTTTCTGGTGATCCGTCAGCAAAATGGACAAGGCGGAAATGTCGCCCTCGGTGGGAAAAGAAAAGCAAATAAGCATGAGCTTCCGAAATCGGACGTGCAGTTTGCCGATATCGGTGGACAGGAACGCGCTAAAAAAGAACTGAAGGAATCGCTTGATTTTCTCGTGTACAAAGACAAAATTGAGCAGTACGGAATTCGCCCGATCAAAGGTGTTCTTTTGACAGGTCCTCCTGGTACGGGTAAGACACTGATGGCGAAAGCGGCAGCGAACTATACAAATTCTGCTTTTGTAGCGGCATCAGGTTCGCAGTTTGTAGAGATGTACGTGGGCGTCGGTGCACAACGCGTCCGTGAATTATTTCAAGAAGCGAAGGCATTAGCAGAGAAAAATGGGCAAGACAGCGCGATTATTTTTATCGATGAGATCGATGTCGTCGGTGGGAAAAGGGACGGTCAACAGCAGCGTGAATATGATCAAACCTTGAATCAACTGTTAACAGAGATGGATGGTGTAGCAACGACTGACAAGCCGCGGATTTTAGTCATGGCAGCTACGAACCGGAAAGATATGCTCGACGCAGCGCTGTTGCGTCCTGGTCGTTTTGACCGTCATATTAGCGTTGATCTTCCTGACAAGCCAGCACGCGAGCAGATTTTGACGATTCATACGGCCAATAAACCGCTAGGCGAGGACGTCACACTGGAAAAAGTAGCACAGGAGACATTCGGTTTTTCTGGCGCACAGCTGGAAAGTGTAGCCAATGAAGCGGCCATTTACGCCATGCGTGATCGTCAGGACAAGATCACTGCGAAGCATTTTGGTTATGCCGTGGACAAAGTCATGCTCGGAGAGAAGGTAGACCGTCAAGCGTCAGAGGAAGAGAAGAAACGTGTTGCTCTCCATGAAATAGGCCATGCCATTGTTAGTGAGATCGTGCGACCAGGCTCTGTCTCACAGGTCACGCTAAGTCCACGTGGCAAAGCACTAGGATACGTTCGACAAAATCCAATGGAAGACCGCTATCTGTATACAAAGGAAGCGATGGAAAAGCAAATCATGGTTAGCCTTGGCGGAGCCGTAGCGGAGGAAATCTACTACGGAGGGCGCAGTACTGGATCGAAGAATGACTTCGAGCAAGCGCTGGGAATGGCACAGGAAATTGTACAAAGCGGTATGTCGGATCTGGGTATTGTACATTTGCAATACGTGGAGAAGAGTCGTATTCATGACGAGGTTGAACGTTTGCTGGAAGGATTGCTCGTAGAAACTCGTAATCTTTTGAGACAGTTTGACTCCGTATTCCAAACAGGCTTGTACACATTGATGGAAGCGGAAGTTCTGCAAGGCGATGAATTCAGAACGCTTTTGTCACAAACGAAAGAAGAAGTCGCTGTATAAATGAAGATAAAGAACCTGCTAGCCAACGGGAGAGTTGGCCAAGCAGGTTTTTTGTGTTTGCTGGAAACTTAGGCCAATAAGGATGAAACAATTTTGTAGACACGGTGCCAAATAGGGAAATGGATGAATATCCTACAAAAGTGATACGGGAATGAAATCAGGAGGCAAGGAGACCCTATGGCCAATGTGAACCGGCGAAAAGCAAACAAAAGTCTGAGCAAAACCTTTAGGCAGACCATGCACGAGTTACCGCTCTCATATACATCATCACCCGATCGGGAGTGGATGGAAGACCTCGAATTAAATCTGCTTGAAAGTAATTTGGAGAGCGATCAGAGAATACCTCCCCTCTCTGCTGCCACACCGAAAGAGCAACAACCGATTCCCAAAGTACCCAAGCAGGACCTATCCTCCAAGCAGGACTCGTTTTCCAGAAAGGATTTAACTTCCAAACAGGAATCGTTTTCCAGAAAGGATTCAACTTCGAGACAGGACTCAACTTCGAGACAGGACTCAACTTCGAGACAGGATTCAACTTCCAGACAGGATTCAACTCCCAAACAGGATTCAACTCCCAAACAGGATACATCTTCTAAACAAAACGTATCTCCCAAACAAAACGTATCCTCCAAACAAAGCTCAACTGCCAATCCGAACTTTTATTCAAAGGTCATCAAAGACCGAAATGATGATCGTGTCCAATCATTTGTCTATACAGACGACTTGACAGATCAATCGGTGACAACAGAAAAAATTGCGAACCGTGCCATTGACGCGTCCAAGATTAAGCAAGGCGCCGTGGATAATTCTATTTTGAAGGATTATGCCGTGGACAGCAGCAAACTCGCGGACATGAGCGTAACCTCCACCAAACTCGCACCCCATTCGATACTGAGGGATCATCTGGGGCGGGGAATCGTAGACGGTGAGCATTTGCAGGATTATTCGATATCCGCGCAAAAATTGATCAATCATAGCATTACGTCGGAGAAGTTAGCTGATAAAACGATCGACTCCATGAAATTTGCCGACCACTCGATTCAGAGTAAGCATATTCAGGATCAAGCCATTACGAATGAGTTGATCCAGGATCAATCGATTACCACGGAAAAAATAAAAATGGGATCCATTCAAACAAGTAACCTAGCCAATTATGTGATCAACACAGTGAAGCTTGAGGATGGAGCAGTCACAGGAGATAAATTACGCGATGGAGCAGTCACTTCGACGAAGATAGACGAGGATGCAATTGAGTCTCAACATATCCGTGAAGGCTCCATTTACCGTCATCACCTCACTGAGGAGCTAATAGATGGCAGTAATATTAGCGCCGGCAGCATCACGAATCATCACATCGCATTTCAGGCCATTTACAGCCAGCATTTACAGCCAGAAGCGGTGACCAGTGATAAAGTGGGGCCAAATGCGATTTTGACTGAGCATTTAGACAACAACAGCGTCACGACAGAAAAACTCGCCAAAGAATCAATCGGTAGTACACATTTACAAGCTGGTAGTGTCCTATCGAGCCACTTGCAAGACGGGATGCTGACGTCCAAAAAAATTGGGGATCAGCAGATTACCACTGGCAAAATAGCCGACAAGGCTGTCACCATCGACAAATTGGCGAACAGGAGTGTAGGAGAGAAACACTTACTCGACGAGAGTGTGAGTTCACGACATCTGATTGACGGGTCCATTCGTTCAGAAAAGTTGGCAAGAAGATCTGTAGAAGAACATCATTTGGCTGACAGACTCATTGGGGGCAATCATCTACGCGAATACATCATCCACACGCAACATCTGCATGACCACTTGGTGACCACCTCAAAATTGGCGCCGGAATCTGTTTCCACAGACAAAATTTCAGACCTAAGCATTACGACAAGCAAAATTGGAGATGCCGTCATCACAGCCCCAAAAATAGCCAAAGATGCGATCAAGACACGCCATCTGGGCAGAGCAGCCGTCACAGGGGAAAAGATCGCCGAAAAAGCAATATCGTCTACACATCTCAACAGTCATATCATTCAAAATGAACATCTCCAGGGTAACTCCATTTCCAAGGAAAAATTACAGGAAGGCAGTGTCACTCGAGAGAAAATAGCTGACCAGAGCATTGATGCGAGCAAGCTGGATAGCCATTCGATTCATGGTGCGCATGTCATAAAAGGCAGCTTGGATGGAACTCATATTATGGAGGGGACGCTCAAAGGAAATCATCTGGTCACGAGAAGCATAACAGAACAGCATCTGCAAAACCGGATCATTACGCAGGAAAAACTGGCAGAGGACTCCGTGACCGGTTCCAAAATTGCGCCCAAAGCTGTCTCTACGGTTCACATTGAGAATGAGTCGATTACGGCTGAGAAGCTGAGCTTTCCGGTCATTGAAACGCATAATCACGTAGGAATAACCTTTCAACAATACGGTTTCGTCCCATTCAGACTTTCTGTCACGAGCAAGTCCACAGATGTGACCGTTCGTTTGCCACAGCCTTATGCGGATACACACTATTGTATGGTGGCGATGACAAATCAACCGGGGATTTATACATCGCTCAAATACACCAAGAGGACTTCAGCGATCATCACCGTGTTTCGCAATCAAGAGGGTCAAGAAGCGACTGGTGTGATTCACTGGATCGCGATTGGAGAAAAAGGAGTAGGTGTCCCACACGAAATATTGGAATGGTCAACGGAGAGGGAGCAACTGGAGGCAGAAGAAGTCGACGAAGATCAGATCGAGGAAGATCGAGACATGGATGATGAAGACATGGATGATCAAGATACCGATGATGGAGACACCGATGATGAAGACACCGATGATGAAGACACGGATTATGAAGACACGGATTATGAAGACTCGGATGATGAAGACACGGATTATGAAGATACGGATGATGAAGACACGGATTATGAAGATACGGACGATGAAGACATGGAAGATGAGTACACGGACGAGGATGACACGGAGGATCACGACATGGATGAATATGAAGATGAAGACACGGATGAAAGTGATCTCGAACAAGATTATGAAAGTAGTGAAGAATACGATAGCGATATCGAGTATGATAAATAATTCGGTAGGAAACAACAATGGGGCGAGTGGATGATTCAGAAGCAGGGAGGCCGATGTTGAGATCAGGTCTCCCAAATGCACAATTAGTTTACATAATTAATTTATGGTTAACATTGTACAAGGAGACTTTCATTGAATTTGCAGGCCCCCAATAGTATAATTGGTAGGTATACTTAGTCTGTATTTGCGTGGCATGGTAAATGGAGGGAATCATTCAATGTTGACGACGATTGCCCGAATCGGGCAGCATGTTGGACAAGAAGTACGCCTGGGTTGCTGGTTATACAACAAACGCAGCAGCGGTAAGATTCAATTTTTGCAGCTCCGCGACGGCTCCGGCTTCATCCAAGGTGTAGTAGTGAAAGCGGAAGTAGCGGAAGAAGTGTGGGAGAATGCATCACAGCTCACACAAGAAAGCTCACTTTACATAACCGGTGTAGTTCGTGCGGATGACCGCGCACCAAGCGGTTACGAACTGACAGTAACAGGTGTGGAAATTATTCAGATCGCCCAGGAGTATCCGATTTCCTTGAAGGAACACGGTGTTGACTTCCTCATGGACCATCGCCACCTGTGGCTGCGTTCTCCACGTCAGCGCGCAGTGATGGCTGTGCGTTCCGAAGTGATTCGCGCTATGTATGAGTTCTTCCACGAGAACGGGTTCGTAAAAGTAGACCCACCGATTTTGACACCGACCTCTGCGGAAGGTACCACGAATCTGTTCCATACCAAATATTTTGAGGAGGATGCGTATCTCTCGCAGTCCGGCCAGCTTTATATGGAAGCAGTCGCTATGGCGTTAGGTCGCGTTTACTCTTTCGGTCCAACTTTCCGTGCCGAGAAATCCAAGACACGTCGTCACTTGATCGAGTTCTGGATGATCGAGCCGGAGATGGCTTTCGTGGATCATGAAGAAAATCTGCGTATTCAGGAAGCGTTTGTTTCTCACGTGGTACAATCCGTATTGAAAAACTGTGAGCGCGAACTGAAAACGTTGGAGCGCGATACAACAAAACTGCAAAATGTAACGGGGTCGTTCCCACGCATCTCTTACGATGATGCGATCAAACTGTTGCAGGAAAAAGGTAGCGAGATCAAATGGGGAGACGACTTCGGGGCACCGGATGAGACGATGATTGCGGACCACTTCGACAAGCCAGTTTTCATCACTCATTATCCTACCGAAATCAAGGCTTTCTACATGAAGCCACACCCTGAACGTCCGGAAGTGGTTCTGTGTGCGGATATGATCGCACCAGAAGGCTACGGTGAAATCATCGGGGGTAGCCAGCGGATTGATGATCCAGAACTCTTGGAGAAACGTTTTGCTGAGCATGAGCTTTCGGAAGAGGCATATCGCTGGTATTTGGATCTGCGTAAATACGGTACAGTTCCTCACTCCGGCTTCGGTTTGGGTCTGGAGCGTACGATTGCATGGATTTGCGGTCTGGATCACGTGCGTGAAACTATTCCATTCCCACGCATGCTGAATCGTCTCTACCCATAGAGAGTTCTTTTATCACTGAACGATCTACACCCTGTTGCGCGAGGGCAGCAGGGTGTTCCTATTGTTTGACAGCGCGTTTTACGCACTCCCTTGTTATTCCAACCCAGAGGTGAATATGCGTTATGGACTCCCATATATTGCAATTGTTGCAAGAAGGAGCAACATCCGTCTCCAACCTTCTTTTGAAAATGTATAAGCGTATGTCATTGACTGATGACGAGATGATGCTATTGATTCATCTATTATCCTTTCAGCAGGAAGGGAATCGATTCCCGACCTTAACAGAGCTGGAGGAACGTATGTCCATGACGAGCCGGAGATTGATTCAATCTCTACAAAAGCTATTAAAAGAAGATTGGATTACGATAGATGAGTTTATCGATCCACAGACTGGCATGCGTCATGAGCAATACAATTTGACCCCCTTGTACAAAAAGCTGTACCAGACCTGGCGGGAGCAGCAAGCAGACCCGAGAAGCATGGAGCCCTTTATGGAAGTGGCTGTTTCTCTGGATGCCGAGCCTGTTGCCATTTACGCTCGTTTTGAGCAGGCATTTGGTCGCCCGTTAGCGCCATTTGAATTGGAGAACATACACATGTGGACCGAACAGGACGGCTATCAGGAAGAATTGATTTTGACCGCTTTGCGTGAGGCTGCTACAGTAGGTAAGCTCCACATCCGCTATATCGACAGGATCTTGCTCGAATGGCAAAAGCAACAAATTACGACCGTAGAACAAGCGCGTCTTTACAGCTTGAACTTCCGTAGACAAGCAAATATGAGAGACCACGGGCAACCGCTTTGATTTCATCCAAATCAAGCGGTTTTTTCTATGTCACCGTACACGTACCCATTTTCCTTGTCTGTCATAACATATTACGTAGATGCAAGCTTCAGGAGGCGATGACTTGTGGAAAAACGAAAAAAATGGGATCTGTCTCATTGGGTAACACCAGGTGTGTTTTCAGGAAGTTATGTCGTAGATGAGGCAGTTCAACGCATTTCAATCGTAAAAGCCAATGAAAAACAGGAAGAGGAAGTAACGGAAAACGTCCAGGAGTTGGTCGTTAATACAACAGTTGAGCAGCCGAAGGAACTGGTCTTGGAGCCTACCTTCGAAATTATTATGAGAGAGACCGATGAGGCAGTCGTGGAACAGGTTCATAAGCTTGAGCAAGAAGTGTTGGAACTGAAAGAGGCGCTGGTTTCGTGGGAAGAAAGATGGGAGAAGCTTGAAGAGAACCATACAAAACAATTGCAGTACTTGTATCAAGTAGTTCTTTCACTGAAAAAGGAGTGGGAGATCGAGCGAAATGAACATCGCAATTATTAGTCCGGGTCCCTTTTCTGTACCACCGGTCAAAGGAAGCTCGGTCGAACACGATATTGACGAGGTCACAAAGATGATCGAGCCCATGCATAACGTGACGATTTACACTCGTCAATGTGCGACTTATCCAACCTCATCCGTGGAAGAAAACCGGCAGTTCATTCGCGTCCCGTATCAAGGGCCAAAGCCTTATTTGCGCCGGATTATTAACCATATCAAGAAGAACAAGCCAGATGTCATTCTCGTGGAAAACAGACCGATCTATGTCCTCACATTAAAACGCCATTTTCCCAAGATCCCGGTCTTTGTGAATATGCACTCTCACGTGTATGGATCACAGCCGATCATCAGCAAAGAAAATATGCGGCGCGCCGTTCGACTGGCGACAGGTTTTATTACGAACAGTGAATTTTTACGTCAACATTTTATTCGGACGTGCAACATTCCTGCAAATAAAATTCATGCGGTTCACCTCGGAGTCGATGTCACTCCTTATCAGGTTGCAAAGATCGCGGTCAAAAAAATGCGTCAAGAACTCGGATTGAAGCCAGATGATCGCGTCTTGTTTTATGCTGGCAGACTCATGCGCGGTAAAGGGGTCCATGTACTGATCAAAGCCTTTCGCCAGGTGAGCAAACAAGATCCGAAAGCCAAACTCGTCATTGTGGGCGGTACGGGATACGGCAGTAATCGCCTGAATCCGTATGTTCGAGAACTCAAGCGACTTGCGAAGCCTTTGGGTGAAAAGGTGCGTTTCGTCAATTTCGTACCATCTGCAAAAATGCCGCTTTACTATCAAATTGGGGATGTCGTCGCGACACCATCCGTTTGGAAAGAAGCGTTTTGCCGTGTCAATTTAGAGGCAATGGCTTCCGGAAAGCCCGTCATTTCCACTCCACGAGGCGGTATTCGTGAAGTCGTTGCCCACGAGAAAAGTGGCTTTATCATTCCGCCAAAAGATTGGAAAAAAGGATTGCCTGCTGTCTGGGAACTGTTGTGGAGTTCACCTGCTGTCCGGAATGAAATGGGTAAACAGGCCCTGCAACGAGCTAAGTTTTTTTCTTGGTACGCGACAGCACAAGGCTATCTGAACGTGTTTGAAACAGTTGTTCCAAAGCGAAGTGAAGAGAAACAACCGCTTTTAAAAACAGGTTAATTCGAACGGAAAGGATGTAGGTGGCTGCCTTTTCTTGCACCAATGTGGACGTCTGCCCTGTCCAGCTATTCAGATACGCATACCTTATAAGTATCGCAGAGCACAACTGGGGAGTGATACTTGTGAAAGGGTTAATCTTGTGTGCTGGACGTGGGACGCGACTGCACCCCTTTTCCTATTCGCAACCGAAAACCCTCCTCCCTGTGGCCAATCACCCGGTCCTACACTATTGCATTCGCAAACTGCGTGAAGTGGGCATTCAGGACATTGGCATCGTGATACATCCTTCTCAAGTACAGATTCCTCCCATGGTGGGCGATGGTAGTCAATTCGGGGCTACCATTACGTTTATCAGGCAGGAGGTACCACTGGGAATTGCCCATGCTGTCCAGCTAGCGCAACCGTTTTTGCAAGACGAACCGTTTATCTTGCTACTAGGTGATAATTTATTGATGGATTCGCTTCACGGTCTTACAAAAGCGTTTACGAAGAGAAAATCTGACGGTGTCGTGATGCTAAGTAAAGTGGAGAGACCACAGGATTATGGGATCGCAGAAGTACAAAAAGGACGACTGATCTCTGTAGAGGAGAAGCCACGTCAGCCAAAGAGCAATCTGGCGGTTATTGGCGCATACCTGTTTACGCCACCTATTTTTGAGTCGATTGCTACCCTGCAGCCATCTCCCCGAGGCGAACTTGAAATAACGGATGCGATTCAATCAATGATTAATCGCGGATTCAAATTGTCTCACTCCGTCACCAACGGAAAGTATTCGGATGTGGGAACCATCGATCGCTGGCTGGAGGCCAACCAGTGGATGCTTACGAGGGAGCTAGGCAATCAACATCAAATTGGCAAAGGAACCATTGTGAAAAATGCGAAGATTACGGGGCCTGTACTAATCGGTGATGATTGTGTGATTGAAAATTGCCAAATAGGACCGTACGTCTCGATCCAAAATGGCGTAAGCTTGAGAAATTGCTCGTATATCGAAAATAGTATCTTGCTTGAAAACTGCTCACTGCATGACATTGCATGGAAAATAACAAACAGCGTTTTCGGCCGCTCATCGATGATGACGGGTCAATCTTCTAACAGTACGGGAGTCTTCATTGTTAGCGACAAATCGTCCATTTGCATTCCGGCTGTCAAGAGGGAGGACCTATGAATCCGACCTTTACTGTAGTCATTCCGACATACAATCGCGCCAAGTTTATTCGCAGAGCCATCAAAAGCGTCTTGAATCAAACCTCAAAAGACTGGAAGCTGTTGATCATTGACGATGCGTCCACCGATCACACCAGAGGTAAAATTGAAAAATATATGTACCACCCAAACATTATGTATCATCGAATGGAACAAAATTCTGGAATCGGCAAAGTCATGAATCAGGCATTGTCAATGGTGGATACCCCTTATCTCGTACAACTCGACTCCGATGACTGGTTACCGAAACGAACGCTGGCAGTGATCAAAAAGTACATTCACAAAAGTAAGAAAAGCACAGCTCTCTTCTATGGCAACATGAACATTTGGAAAGTTAAGCGTGGAAAGTATACCAAGTCGATTAAGGTGAAGCACAAGACATTTCATAACAAATACCAGTTTCTAAAGTACAATCGCTGGATGGTTTCTCCACGTTGCTATCGGGTAGAAGCTCTGCATAAAGTGGGTGGTTGGGATACCTCGGATCGATACGAGGGAAGGATCATGGAGGATCGGCGAATCATTTTGCGATTAATTGAAAAGTATCGGGTGAGATACATCAATCAAATTCTTTACAACCGGACGAAGCATAAAGGTCAGCTCACGGACAACAAGATGAAGTTCCGCCGTAATTATTTGCGAAAAAAAACATTCAAATTTTATCTGAAAAGGTGGGGCAAGAAGTACAAGGCCATCTATGGTTACAACAACGGTTATTTAGTCATTAAAAGGCTGAAGAAAGTGAGGCGTCGGAGACGATGAAGAAAGCTCTTGTCACCGGCTGTGCAGGTTTTATTGGGTCTCATTTGACACAGCGCTTGTTGAACGATGGCGTGACAGTCATCGGGATAGACGGGTTCATCGATAACTACGATGTTGCTGCGAAACTGCGTAATCTGGCCGAAATAGGAAAACATCCTGCCTTCACCTTCCACTCTGCCACGCTTCAGACTGGGCGTTGGGACATTTGGCTCGAGAACGTCGACGCTGTTTTCCATCTCGCTGCCTTGCCGGGCGTGAGAAACAGCTGGGGAAAGTCCTTTGCCGATTATGTTAGCCATAATATTTTGGTTACACAAGAATTGCTGGAGGCTTGCTTGCAAAGACCGAAGCCACCTGTCATCGTGGTCTCGTCCTCTTCCTCGGTTTACGGAACGATGCAAGGGACCGTAACCAATGAAACTGCGCCTCTTCGCCCAGTTTCCCCATATGGTGTGACCAAGGAAGCGATGGAGCAAATCTGCTCGGTTTATGTGAAAGCTTATGGACTCCCGGTTAGCATGCTTCGCTACTTTACGGTTTACGGCCCCAGACAGCGTCCCGATATGGCTTTTCATCGTTTCTTTCGTCAAATGATGAAAGGCGAGCAGGTCATTATCTATGGTGATGGCCAGCAATCACGAGACTTTACGTATGTGACAGACGCGGTAGAGGCGAATCTACTCGCTGCAAAGCATGCTGTTCCCGGTGACATTTTTAATGTGGGCGGCGATCGGGAAATCAAGCTCATCGATGTGCTATCCATCATGGGCACGTTAATGAATCTGACCCCTCGCATTACGTTCCAAAATGGGCCGGCAGGTGACTCCTTACGAACCTGTGCGGATATCCAATTTGCCCAACAACGCTTGGGATACAAACCAAAAGTGACGCTAGAAGAGGGCCTTCGCCATCAATTAGCAGAGATTCGTTCGCAATCGAAGGGGTAACACCCGTCATCAAGGAGGCCAGTTGCATGCATCGGGTCCTCGTTTATCGCAGAAAGTTTCTTCCCAAGAGTGAAACATTTATTTACGAGCAATTGCTTGGACATCAAGTGGTCAAACCCGTGGTGTTGACCCGACAGCGAGCCTTTAACCGAAAACAATTTCCTTATTCGCCGGTCTATGTGCGCAAGCATATGGCCGGCCTCTCCACTTGGCTGCGACGAAAAAATTTTAAATGTCTGCATGCCCGTTTTGGTCCTGCTGGATTAGAATTGCTTCCTTATGCACAAAAAAGCAAGCTTCCCCTGATCACTTCTTTTCACGGTTTTGATGCGACCAAGCGCGTCAAAGAAAATCCATTGTACAGACGGTCCCTTACGCGTCTCTTTCGAAAGGGCCATGCGTTTACAGTCGTGAGCAATCACATGAGAAAGCGATTGATTCATCTGGGCTGTCCCCCATCCAAAATTACCCTTATCCGCTCTGGAATCGATTTGCGCAAATTTCCCATGCTGCCGCCACAGCCCGTGGAAAATGGGGAGTACCGATTGCTAAGCGTAGGGAGACTGACTGAGAAAAAGGGTATGGATACGTTAATCAAAGCGTTTACCCACGTCCATAAAAAACATCCCAAGGCGAAGCTAATCATCGTCGGCGATGGAGAAGAAAAAAAGAAGCTCAAACGACTGATCAAGAAAAACAGGTTAGGCACACAAGTCGTGCTCAAAGGAGCTCTGCCACATCGTGAAGTCCAGCGTGAACTGGCCAAGTGCCATTTGTTCATCATCGCATGCAAGACAGCGAGAAATGGCAACCAAGAGGGGATACCCAATGTCATCATGGAAGCGATGGCTAGCGGACGCCCTGTCATTTCCACCTATCACGCGGGGATTCCGGAGCTGGTCGAAAACAAAGTAACCGGATATCTGGTTCCGGAGAAATCACCGACTGCACTCGGGAAAATGATAAACCGTGTACTAACAGATAGTCACGAGTGGGCACAGATCACGACGGAGGCTCGACTGAAAGTAGAAAAAAACCACGATATCCATAAGCAACGGATGAGGCTAGAAGAGCTCTATTTGCGTGTGTCGAAAAAATGATGAGGTGAAGGAATGAGAGTTGCCGTTATTGGGACCGGCTACGTAGGCTTGACGACTGCTGTCTCCCTTGCCATGAACGGTCATCAGGTGATCGGAATTGACCTCGTTGCGTCCAAAGTAGAAAAATTGCGCCAAGGGATCTCGCCGATTTACGAGCCGGGCTTAGAAGAGGCATTGAAAAAAGTATTGAGTGATGGCGCGCTTGCTTTTTATACGGATCTGACAGAGGCGAAGGACGCAGAGATTTTTTTCATTTGTGTGGGGACACCTGAAGCAGCAGACGGCACTGCCGATTTAACGTATGTACTCGGGGCTGTTTCTGACATGGAAAAGGTCCACTCGTTCTCACCGCAAGAACGCATCGTGGTAATCAAGAGTACCGTACCAGTCGGAACTGGCGAAAAAGTAGCGGGGATGCTGGCTGGCTGCCAAGGAGTATCTGTTGCATCCAACCCGGAGTTTTTACGGGAAGGGAGTGCATTATTGGACGCATTGGAGCCTTCGCGAATCGTCATTGGCGTAGATAATCCTCAGGCAGCGGCTCGCATGGAGGAGCTGTACAATGGCGTGAAGGCACCGCGAGTAATCACCACCAGAGCAAACGCGGAGCTGATCAAATACGCTTCGAATGCATTTTTGGCAACCCGAATCTCTTTCATGAATGAGCTAGCTCGGTTAAGTACCGCACTCGGGACGGATATCGTGACGATTTCGCGAGGAATGGGACTGGACAGCCGAATCGGTCCGCAATTTTTACGGGCAGGAGTAGGCTATGGCGGCTCCTGCTTTCCGAAGGATACGATTGCGTTATTACAGCTCGCAGCAGAGCACAATATTCACTTAAGTATTTTGGATAAAGTGCGAGAGGTGAATACTACGCAGCCTGGCTGGTTTTTGGAGCAGTTGTGCTTGCAGCTCCCTGATTTGAAAGGCAAACAAATTGCCGTTCTGGGGTTGACGTTTAAACCAGATACGGATGACATCCGCGAAGCGCCATCGCTCAAATTGATAGAAGCACTCCTGCAAAAAGGGGCTTCCGTGAAGGCGTTCGATCCGATTGGGGCACCTGGTGTCAGCAAGCAGTTTCCACAGATCACGTACACGCAATCCGCGGCAGAAGCATGTGAGGGAGCATACGCCGCCTTATTGGTCACAGAATGGGAACAGTGTGTCCAACTCGATTGGAACCAGGTTCATCAAAGCATGGTGCAACCCCTCTTGGTGGACGGACGAAATGCCTGGCCGAACCAGGAGGTAAAGGAAGCAGGCTTTCACTATATCGGAGTAGGGAGAAGCTGACTTTCCATTTCGGGAAAGCTCGGCTTTTTTTCTGTGGAAAATCGTGAAAGCGCCTGATTGATTTGAACCTCTAGGCATAATACGATAGGATACACATATGGATGATTTGACCATTTCATCTTACATAAATAACGAGGGAGTGATCACGGTGAATAAAAGCAAAACACTGCCGAAACGCAGTGACGTCCCCGCTGAATACAAATGGCGTCTTGAGGACATGTATCCCACTGATAATGATTGGGAAGCGGACGTACAAAAAGTAAAACAGCTCACAGAAAAAATCGCAGCAATGAAAGGCTCTCTGGCTACTTCCGGTAAACAATTGCTGGCCGTGTTGACTCTGCAAGACGAATTATTGAAGACGCTTGATCAAGTGTACGTCTATGCACGTATGCGTCGAGACGAAGACAATGCGAACAGCAAGTATCAAGGGCTGACTGACAGGGCGACCAGCCTCAGCACGCAAGTATACGGTTCCATTTCGTACATACAGCCAGAGATTTTGGCAATTCCCACGGAAGACTTGCAAACGTGGATCAAAGAAGTAGAAGGTCTTGAGCACTACCGCATTTTATTAGAAGAGATCACTCGCTTCAAGCCACATACGCTATCCGCTGAGGAAGAAGCATTGCTGGCAAATATGAGTGAGCTTGCGTCTTCTCCTTCCAAAATTTTTGGGATGCTCAACAACGCTGACATGAAATTTCCGATGATTACGGATGAAAACGGCGAAGAAGTCGAGCTGACCAAGGGACGCTATACGCAGTTCATGGAAAGCAAAGACCGACGCGTGCGCAAAGAGGCATTCGAGGCGTTGTACAGTACGTATGGCAAGTTCCGCAATACGATCGCAGCCTCGCTGACTTCTGCCATCAAAGGGGATGTTTTCTACGCACGGACGAGAAAATATCCGTCTGCCTTGTACGCAGCCTTGTTTGCCGATAATGTGGAGCTCCCTGTTTACGATAACCTGATTGCAACGATTCATGAGCATCTTCCGCTCATGCACCGATACATTGCCTTGCGCAAAAAATTAATGGGCGTAGATGAATTGCACATGTACGATTTGTACGTGCCAATCGTACATGAGACGGACATGAAAATCCCGTATGATCAGGCTGTTTCAACGATTAAAGAAGCACTTCATCCACTGGGTGAGGAGTACGGTCGCATTTTGGAAGAAGGCTTTTCCAACGGTTGGATCGATGTGCATGAGAACGAAGGGAAGACAAGTGGAGCCTATTCATGGGGCGCCTTTACGTCACATCCGTTTGTACTCATGAACTATCAGGACAATGTCAACAACATGTTTACGCTGGCGCATGAGATGGGGCATGCTTTGCATAGCTATTATTCCAATCACGCACAGCCTTACACGTATGCCGATTACAAGATTTTCGTTGCAGAAGTGGCTTCTACACTGAACGAAGCACTACTGATGAATCATTTGCTCGAGACAACGACTGACAAGAAACAGCGTATGTACTTGATTAATCATTACCTGGAGCAGTTCCGTGGAACGGTATTCCGCCAAACCATGTTTGCTGAGTTTGAGAAAATTGTGCACGCAAAAGAAGAGCAGGGAGAGCCTTTGACAGCCGAATCTCTCAGTACTATTTACCGTGAGCTCAATGTTTCCTATCACGGACCGGACATGGTCGTAGACAGCGAGGTAGATTTGGAATGGGCGCGAATTCCTCATTTCTATCGCGGCTTCTATGTGTATAAGTACGCGACTGGCTTCTCGGCCGCGACGTCACTTTCCAAGCAGATATTGGAGGAAGGCCAGCCAGCCGTGGATCGTTATTTGCAGTTCCTCAAGGGCGGCAGTTCAGATTATCCGCTCAATCTGCTGAAGGGCGCAGGCGTAGACATGACGTCGCCAACACCGATTGCAGAAGCATTGAGTGTCTTCAAGGAATTGCTCGAAGAACTGGAACAACTGATCGAACAATAACATGCATCAATTCCAAAAGGCAGTTCAAGTCTATGACTTGGCTGCTTTTTTTGTAAATTTTTCTTCAAGATCGTCCAATAAAAGGTAACTTTCCCAGTTTTCTTGCGTATCTATTTATGCGCTGTTAGGTACTGTTCTCCGTCTCGGGGCGGATATGAATTTCCACCCGCTGACTGTTTTGCAGCAGAGGTAAAAACTGGCACAATTACGCCATGAGGAATGATTGTGAAAATTTGGAGGAATTCTTGTGAAAAAACGGGCATCGATTATTCTGGCTTCGGTAATGTTGGTCGCAGCAGGTTGTTCAGCCCCAGCACCAGAGGCACCGCAGCAGACAGAGGCAAAGGCGAAGGTAGTAGAGGTAGTAAAGGTACAAAAAGCAACAAAGCCAGTGATGCTCGCAGTCACAGGGATGGTGGAAGCCAAGCGGGACGCGGTGTTGTCGTTTGGTACAGGCGGATCGATATCAGCGATCTCCGCGACCAAAGGTGCAAAAATCGCGCAAGGTCAGTTATTGGCCACATTGGATACCCGTTACCATCAAAAAGAAATTGCAGCGGCACAGGGGCAGGTGGACGAAGCAGCAGCGCGGAAAATCAAGACGTTAAAGGGAGCGACAGCAGAAGCAATTGAGCAGAAGCGCCTGCAGGTAAAAAGCGCGCAGGACAGTCTGGATAAAGCAAAGCAGGATCTCGCAACAAGTGAGAAGCTATTTGCTGGGGGAGCCATTTCGCAAAACGAAATAAATGCGAGTAAACGGGCCGTTACGCAAGCAGAGATTACACTGCGTGACGCTCAGCTGTCTCTGAATGAGCTGCAAAAAGGAGCGGAACCAGAAGATGTCATGGTCGCCAACGCATCGATTAAAGCTGCTGCCGGCGGTGTAGACCGTGCGAAGAAGAGCTTGGATGATGCGAAAATTCAGGCGCCATTCGCAGGAACAGTCGTCGATGTGAACTTGCAAATGGGTGAGCAGGTGTCTCCCGGTCAGGAAATCATTCGCATCGTCGACCTGTCCGAAGTGAAGGTAACCTTGGATGTTTCCAATGATTTGATCAGTCAGTTCCATGAAAAAACGAAGGTGCAGGCGTTATCTGACGATGGAAAGAAAAGTGAAGGAACCATTGCCTTTATTTCTCCAGTTGTGAACAAGGATACAGGTAAATATCGCGTTGAGATCACGATTCCGAATGCAGATGGTTACTGGCGTGGAGGAATGGCTGCGACGATTGAGGTGCCGCGTCAAGTGAATGGCTTCCTCGTGCCGCTGGAAAGTGTCGGCGTGAGTCAAACAGACCATTACGTGATGGCAGTAGAGAATGGACTGACTGTAAGAAAACCAGTGAAGACCGGTCAATTGGTCGGAGACTCCATCGAAATCGTATCTGGAGTGAAAGAAGGCGACCAACTCCTGCGCAGTGGAATTACATTCTACGTCGAAGGGCAAAAAGTAGAGGCGAAGGGAGAATAGTTGCATGAACAAGATGATTCTCTTTTTGCTGAAAAGACAGCTAATCGTCTACTTGTTTACATTTTTGCTCGTCATTGCAGGTTTGGGGTCCTTATTCAGCTTTAATATCGAACTCGTTCCAAAGACGAACTTCCCTGATATTTACGTAAGAATTTCCGGTGGTGCACTGCCACCAGAAGAGATGGAAGAAAAAGTAACGAAGAAAGTAGAGCAAGAACTAAAATCGATTAATGATATTAAAAAATACTCTTCTTCAACAAGTGCAGGTTCTGTCAGGATCAATGTTTCTGCTAATGAAGGCAAAGGCGAGCAGGTTAAACAAGATGTACAAAATGCCGTTAACCGTCTCCGAAACGGTTTTCCGAAAGCCGTTGACTCTGTAGATATCTTCCAGAGCAATATGGGTAGCGATCAAATGATTGATTTTGCCATCGTGGGAGCAGAACCGAAGACCATGCTGAGTTTGGCAAAAACCTCAATCAAGGACCGCATTGAAGAAGTCGAGGGCGTCAAGGAAGTAATCGTAGAAGAGAAGAGCTTCGAGAATAAAATTACCATATCCTTTTTGCCCCAGCGATTGAATGCCTATCAAACAACGCCAGCGGCTATCATTTCACAACTTCAGGATACAAACTGGAAGCAAGGGATTGGTACACTGGAGAACACGGGATTTGATACGGTTGTCATGATTGACAATACTTATCAGACCCCGCAGGAAATAGAGGCACTGCCAATTGATACACCGAGAGGAACCGTTTCTCTGAATCAACTGGCACAAATTGAAGATTTGCGTGGAAAAGTAAAAGACTTCGTCGCCCTGACAAACGGTTCCGTGTTTATTCAACTCAGCGTGACGAGGGCAGACGGCTATGACTTGATCACGACACAAAAGAAAGTAGAAGAAGTCGTTCGCAAAATGAACACAGAAGCAAACGGCAAATACAACATCAAAGTCATGTTCGAAGGAGCTTCCTTTGTTGAGCATGCCGTGAGCAACCTCAGCCGGGATGTCATGATTGGTGGGGCGCTTGCGATCATCATCTTGTTCGTCTTCCTTCGCAACTGGAGGGTCACACTCGTCATTGCTACGACGCTGCCGCTCTCTGCGTTCATGACGTTCATCGCGATGAAACTCGCAGGCTACAACATTGATATGATCAGCTTGCTGTCGCTTAGCTTGTCAGTCGGCTTGATCGTCGATGCCGCCATCGTCGTATTAGAAAGTATCTATCACTACAGGGAAAAGGGCGAAGAGCTGAAGCAGGCTATTATTAAAGGAACGAGAGAAGTTTTGACACCTGTGTTCACCTCGCAGCTCACGATCATCATCGTCTTTTTACCACTTGTCTTTGCGGATTTTGAAGATTGGCTGAAACCGGTTTTGGCTACAATCGCCTTTACGGTATCCGCTGCTATTATTGCATCGACAATCGCTGCTTACTTCTTCGTTCCCGTGTTTTCCAATCGCTTCTTGCAGAAGGATAAGCACGTTTCGCTAGAAGGAGAAGGCAAGGAACACTTTATCATTCGCGTATTCAGCGGCATTTTACATGTAGCGATCAAGCATAGGGTTAAAACGGTCTTACTCGCTGTAGCATTGCTGGTTGGTTCCGCTTTCCTCACACCTTTTATGAAAATGGGTCAAGGAATTAACCCCAATGAAAATATCGTCTTTGTTACTATGAAAATGCCAATCGGTACTACGTTGGAAACAGCTCAAAAAGCAGCCGTCACCGCAGAAACATCTATGCGGGAGATCCCGGAAATCAAGGATGTATTCTTCTTTACTTCCAAGGAAGAAGCAACATTGTTCATTTCCTTAATTCCGAAAACGGACAGAACACGTGAAAAGGACGCTTTGAACGAGGATATTAACAAGCGCCTGAATGCGACCCCAGGAATCGAATCCGTCTCCATGTCTTTCGGACAACAAGGTGGAAGCGGCCCGATCCAACTAGAAGTTTACGGGGATGACATGGAAGTCATGCAGAAGGTCGCAACCGATCTGGAAGCGATGCTTGGCACGATCAACGGGCTCACCAACATTCGCAACGATTTTAAAGAAGGAAAAGAAAAAGTTACGTTGCTGCCAAAACAAGAAGCGCTTACCAGACTGAATGTAGATCACCGTTCCCTTTTGCAACAACTGAGCGTGTTAATTGGCAGCCAACCAATTACGTCCATCACACAAGATGGAATCGAAGTAGACGTCGTTGCCAAGATGCCGGATAACTGGCTGAAGCACCCGGATCAGCTCAAAACGATTATGGTGACATCGAAAGACGGAGCAGCAGTGCCTTTGGCAGACCTGGTAGATATCGAGTATAGTAAGTCTCCGATCACGATTGAGCGTAAAGAAGGCGAACGCATCGTTACGGTTTCTGCCGAGATGCTGGGAAGTGAATTAGGGGCAATAGGCCGTGAGCTAGATGAGAAATTGCCAACCGTACCTGTACCAGCAGGATATAAAGTAGAAATCGCCGGTAAGCTAAAAGAGCAAAGCACGAATATGAGCCAGGGGATCTTCGTATTCCTGGGGGTTCTGGCCCTGATTTACGTCATCATGGTTGCCCAGTTCGGGCGGATGTCCCAACCGTTTATCATCATGCTGACGATTCCAATGGCCTTGGTCGGTGTTGTACTTGGATTCGTCCTTACGCAGCGGACATTCGGTGAAATGGCGATGATCGGGATTATCATGCTTGTCGGCATCGTCGTATCCAATGCGATCCTCTTGATCGACAGGATCAACCTGCTGCGCAAACGTGGAATGGAAACCGCAGAGGCGATTATCCAAGGAACGAAGGAACGTATTCGTCCCGTTATCATGACGAAGCTGACGGCGATTCTCGGGATGCTTCCGATGGGTCTTGCAATGGCAGAAGGCTCAGATTTGGAAGCGCCACTCGCAACAGCCGTTATCTCCGGCTTGATATTCCACACGATCGTGACACTGGTGCTTGTACCAGTCCTGTACTCCCTGTTTGAGGGGGCGAAGGAAAGAAGACTGGCGCGTAAAGCGGCTCGCCAGGCGAAGCGCGAAGCGAAACGAGAAGCAAAACAAAACAAAGATAAGAACGTACCTCCGACAGAGGTATAGTGATTCGCAAGAGAAGGGGAGTATGTGCTGCACCCCTTCTCTTTTGCTTTTCCTTCGTCTGAAAGTTCTGTAGAATAAAGAGATCAAGATACATACATGAGTGAACCATGAAAGGAGCATGCACATGGATCTATTTTTGCAAGGAAAAACGGCTCTAGTACTCGCCTCATCAAAAGGATTGGGGAAGGCAACAGCGCAGTGCCTCGCCCAAGAAGGAGCGAATGTTACGATATGCGGTAGAGATGAAGCTGCTCTGGAAATCGTTCGTGCTGAGATCGAACAGGCTACTGGAAAGTCACCTCTTGCCGTAATAGTGGATGTCACGAAGGAAGAAGACATAAAGCGAGTTGTCGAAGCAACGGTCAAGCATTTTGGTAGCGTCGATATTTTAATCAACAATTCAGGTGGGCCTGCGATAGGCAGATTCGATCAGCTCACCGACGAACAGTGGATGCATGCCTTCCAGCTAAATTTGCTCAGCTATGTACGTGCTATTCGTGCTGTTTTGCCTCATATGCGAGCGAACCAATTTGGAAGAATCATCAATTTCGCTTCCTCGTCCTTTAAGCAGCCAATTGAGAATTTGCTTCTGTCCAATACGTTTCGTACTGGGGTATTGGGCCTCTCCAAGACGCTTTCTTCAGAACTAGGACCAGATGGGATTCTGATTAACACCATCGGGCCTGGCAGAATAGCGACGGATCGGGTGGCACAACTGGATGGGCTTACCGCAGAGGCGAAGAGCATCAGTACAGAGGAAGTAAGGGGAAATTGGGAGAAGCAAATCCCATTGGGCAGATACGGTCAGCCTGACGAGTTTGCTCGCATGGTGACGTTCTTGGCTTCGCCAGCAAACAGCTACGTGACAGGTCAATCCTTCCTCGTCGATGGTGGCTTGATCCGAGCGATCTAATAAAAGAGAGGGGAATTCCTTTGAGTAAAGAGAGCTCATTTGATATCGTGTCCAAAGTAGAGTTGTCCGAAGTGAACAATGCGATTCAGACCGCATTAAAAGAAATAGAAAATCGCTTTGACTTCAAAGGGAGCAAGAGCAGCATCTCCTTAGATAAAGAAGAGCTCGTCCTCGGCTCCGATGACGACTTCAAGCTCAGTCAGGTAAAAGATATTTTGCTTGGCAAGCTCGTCAAACGGGATGTCCCAATCAAAAACCTCGACTACGGAAAGATTGAACCAGCAGCGGGCGGTACTGTTCGTCAGCGTGTCAAGCTGGTACAGGGGATCGACAAAGACAATGCGAAAAAGATCAACAGCATCATCAAAGATACAGGACTCAAAGTGAAAACACAGATTCAAGACGATCAAATTCGCGTGACGGGAAAAAGCAAAGATGAATTACAGCAAATCATCAACGCGATTCGCAAGGCTGATCTGCCGTTGGAAGTACAATTTATTAACTACCGCTAATTACTAGAAAAGTTTTTGCTTCTAACTCTCTTCTCTCTCGCATATGCATGTACAAATAAGTGACAAGCACTTGCGAAAGGGAGAGTAGAGACATGAAGGTCTTTATTATCAGTATGCGCAATCTCATTTTGGGCGGCATTGTTTTTCTTGTAGTACTTGTGGCGGGCATCGTACTTCTGGTCAAAGACCCTCTGAGCGTCTCTGACTCTTATCGTCCGTCAGATCCAACTACTTCTGTTACAGCGACGGCACCCATGAACCAGCCAGCAGGGTCAGAAAAGCCGGCGCTGAATATGGAGGTCAAGATGGATGGGACAACGGCAGAAGTAGCCTTGCTTACAGAGAACTTCACGTTTGTTCAGGAAAATGGCGAATTGGCCGAGGCACCAGTCTTTGGAGAAGGACACGCACATTTATACCTGAATGGCGAACCAAAAGGAATGATTTATCAGCCAGAGTTTTTACTGAAAAAGTTGCCCAAGGGAGAGCATGAAATTCGCGTAGAGCTCAACTACAGCAACCACCTACCATACAAGGTAGAGGCTACGAAAAAAATCGTCGTGCAGTAAAGTAGATGGCGTTCCACAACAGGGACGCTTTCTTTTTTCGTCAAAAGAAAGGGGCGTTCCTGATATGTCAAAATCGTCATCGTCGAGCGAAGAATTGTTAGCGGGCGGAAACGTAACGAACGTTTACCGTTCTGGCAATACAGTCAGAAGGGAAGTAAAGCCAGGAAGCAAGAACATCCATGAATTATTGAAGCACTTGGAAAGAACAGGCTATCCGTATGCGCCGAAATTTTTAGGTATGGATGAAAAGGGGAGAGAAATTCTGTCCTTTATTGAAGGAGAGGCAGGTCATTATCCTTGGAAGGAATATATGCATGCAGACGAAGCGTTACAAGAAATTGCGAAAATGCTTCGGCTTTATCATGATTCTGTGAGTGCTTTTCCATTCGATGACCAGTGGCAGTCGTTGGATCACACTCCTGGCCCGCGTGAAATCATCTGTCATAACGATTTTGCCATGTACAATATCATTTTTCATCGACAATTACCGATTGGCATTATCGATTTTGATTTAGCGGCTCCGGGTCCAAGACTTTGGGATATCGCTTATACGCTCTATACCTGCGTGCCTTTGAGTAGATTTTCTTTAACTGAATCCGGAGAAAAAATCCATTACCAACCACTGCTGCATGCCAAACAGCGAAAACAGCGAGTGGCCTTGTTTTTTGAATCGTACGGGATGGAAATGAACGAGGGTACGCTAGAGATGGTCTTGCTTCGGTTAGAAGGACTATGCAAAACCATTGCCAGAAAAGCTAGTAAAGGAGATACTGCTTTTCAAAAGATGGTCGAAGAAGGTCATATTCTTCACTATGAAGAAGACATCGCATTTATCAAGGAACATAAGAACGAATGGATATAGGACGATAACGGAAAAAGAAGGGATTGTGGCGTAAAAGAAGAATCCTACAGAATAGTCTGAATGTTTTGGGGGTGCTTGTATGATTCATATGACCACAATCGGCAACATGTTAGACGACACGGCTAGTAAGTATCAGGAAAAGGAAGCGCTGGTTTATCGCGAACGAGGGCTTCGCTATACGTTTGGGGAATTTCAAGCGATATGCAATCAGGCAGCGCGGGGATTTATGTCGCTTGGCATTCAAAAAGGGGAAAATATCGCGATTTGGGCAACGAATGTGCCAGAATGGGTAATTTCGCAATTTGCCACAGCGAAAATGGGCGGTGTACTGGTAACGGTCAATACGAGCTACCGGGTACATGAACTAGAATATTTGCTGCGTCAATCAGAGTCGACGACGCTTCTTTTAATTGATTCCTATCGCGATGCGAATTATCTCGCGATGATTCAAGAGATTTGCCCGGAGTTACAGACATGTGAACCTGGAGCGCTACAATCCAAAAGGCTTCCACATTTAAAAAATGTGATCTATCTAGGGAATGAGCGACAACCCGGAATGTTTCTGTGGAGTGATTTGCTCGAACGTGCTGCATGGGTCACGGAAGAAGAGCGGAGCGCGCGCCAGGCGACGCTCTCACCTGATGATGTCATCAATATGCAGTACACATCCGGGACGACTGGTTTTCCAAAGGGAGTCATGCTGTCACATGTCAATATCGTCAACAATGCCATCAAGGTAGCGGAATGTCAGCGGCTCGGGTTAGAGGATAAGGTGTGTATTCCGGTTCCGTTTTTCCACTGCTTTGGTTGTGTGATGGGGACCTTGGCATGTGTGGCGACAGGTGCGACGATGGTTCCTGTCATCGCCTTTGATCCTGGTGTGGTACTTGCGGTTGTGGAAGCCGAACGCTGCACAGCACTGTACGGTGTACCCACCATGTTTATTGCCGAGCTGAACCATCCGATGTTTGCCGATCGTGACCTGAGCTCGCTGCGAACAGGCATCATGGCTGGTTCTTTATGTCCGATTGAGGTCATGAAGAAGGTCGTCGATCAAATGGGAATCCGTGACATTACGATTGCGTACGGACAAACCGAAGCTTCTCCCGTCATTACACAGACCGTACCAGAGGATTCTCTCGAGCGAAAAGTATCCACTGTCGGTCGTCTGCATGCAGAAGTAGAAGCAAAAATCATCGATCCGGCGACAGGTGACATTTTGCCGCCAGGTGTACAAGGCGAGTTGTGCACCCGAGGATATTTGGTCATGAAAGGCTATTACAACATGCCAGAGGAGACAGTGAAGGCGATTGATCATGAAGGCTGGCTACATACCGGAGACTTGGCAACCGTCGATGAGGAAGGCTACTATCGGATTACTGGCAGGCTTAAAGATATGATCATCCGCGGAGGGGAAAATATTTATCCACGTGAAGTGGAAGAATTCCTCTATACGCATCCAAAAGTGTTGGACGTCCAGATTGTAGGTATACCGGATGCCAAATACGGCGAGCAGGTATTGGCGTGCATTCGGGTAAAGCCTCACGAAACGTTGACGGAGGATGAGGTACGGGACTATTGCGAGGGGAAGATAGCTCATTACAAGGTCCCTCGCTACATACAGTTTGTAGACGAATATCCGATGACCGCTTCCGGCAAAATTCAAAAGTTCAAGCTGCGGGAGCAAGCGCTGGAGCTGTTTAGGCAAAGCAACCCCAATCAGACGGGAACTGCATAGGAAGAGGAAATGCGCCAGGGATATGCTCCTGGCGTTTTTTTAGATAGTTCTTTACTTTCAAGCAACTCTTGACTAAGATAAGTGGAAATTAAAAATGAGAGAGGTGCAGCTTAGAATGGAAGTTCGCTTTTTGGGACCAGACGATGCAGATGAGCTTATTAAAATTAGACTAGAAGGGCTGCAAACTGATCCGGATGCATTCGGCTCTACATATGAAGAGGCAATGCAGGTATCGATGGAAGAGTGGCAGCAAAGACTTTCTCAAGGGGAGTCAGGTGATAGTGGCTATTTTGGTGCATTTGTGGAAGGTCAGTTGGCTGGCATCATTGGTTTTTTTCGCCACAAAGGCCTAAAAGCAAAACACAAAGCTTCTGTCGTTTCCATGTACGTACGTGAAGGGTATCGTGGGACGGGTGTCGCACAAGCACTCATGCAGGCAGAGTTAGCCTACTTAAAGGAGCGGGGAGATATCGATACGATACAGCTCGCTGTCGTCACGACCAATCCGGCTGCCATTCGTCTCTATGAAAAAATGGGCTTTATTCCATACGCTTTAGAGAAGCGTGCACTGAAATTCGGCGATCAATACTTTGATGAGAGCCACATGTATATTCTTCTATAGGACAAACATGAAAAAGGCGAAGGCACACAATAGTGGATGCCTTCGCTTTTTTTATGTGCAACGCTATGAATGGAAAATTAACGACTTGCTTCGTATGCAGTGATCTTATCTTCATACTGCAACGTAATTCCAATATCGTCGAGACCATTCAGTAGGCAATAACGACGATAGGAGTCTACCTCGAACGGGTAGGAGAGACCTTCACTGTCACGAACAACTTGTTCCTGCAGATCGATGGTCAGCTGGTAGTTCGGCTTGTTTTGGGTACGATTGAACAGCTCATCGACTTGCTCTTCACTCAACTTGATCGGCAGGATGCCGTTTTTGAAGCAGTTGTTGTAAAAAATGTCCGCAAAGGATGGAGCAATCACACAGCGGAAGCCATAATCAAGGAGAGCCCATGGCGCATGCTCACGAGAGGAGCCGCAGCCAAAATTGTTGCGGGCAAGAAGGACAGTAGACTCCTTGTACCCAGGTGTATTCAGAATGAACGTATCGATTGGCGCACCATCGACAGTAAAGCGCCATTCGTAGAACAGGAATTGACCAAAACCACTGCGCTCAATACGCTTCAAGAACTGCTTAGGAATAATTGCGTCCGTATCTACGTTTACACGATCGAGTGGGGCTACCACTCCGGTGTGGATGACAAATGGATTCATTGGAATACCTCCTTGCTAGCTTTCTCGCTTTTCCATTCACGTACATCGACGAAGTGACCTGCGATAGCTGCTGCTGCTGCCATTTCCGGGCTAACCAGATGCGTTCTTCCACCACGTCCTTGACGTCCTTCGAAGTTCCGGTTGGAGGTCGAAGCACAACGCTCACCCTCGGACAGGATATCCGGGTTCATCGCCAGACACATGGAGCAACCAGATTCGCGCCAGTCAAAGCCAGCTTCTTGGAAAATAAGGTGCAAGCCTTCTTGCTCAGCGAGCTGCTTAACTGCTTGAGAGCCAGGAACGACCATCGCGTGTACGGAAGGGGACACCTTGCGTCCTTTTGCTACTTCGGCTGCTTTTCGCAAGTCCTCGATCCGACCGTTCGTACAGGAGCCGATAAACACACGATCGATTTTGATATCGCTCATAGGGGTGCCAGGTGCAAGGTCCATGTATGCCAGAGCATCTTGTGCCGCTTTGCGCTGTGCGGTTGTCTCGAATGATTCAGGGTTTGGAACTGTGCTCGTAATGTTCGTACCCATACCAGGGCTCGTTCCCCACGTAACTTGCGGTGCGATCTCGGCTGCCTCGATTTCTACACAGGAATCAAACGCAGCGCCTTCGTCTGTGCACAGCTCTTTCCAAGCCTCGACAGCTGCTAGGAAATCTTCCCCTTGTGGAACGAAGCGCTTGCCTTTCAGGTAGTCAAAAGTAGTCTGGTCAGGAGCGATTAGGCCGGCACGAGCGCCACCTTCAATTGTCATGTTGCACACAGTCATGCGCTCTTCCATGGTCAGGTTGCGGATCGCAGCGCCTGTGTATTCTACGACGTAGCCAGTTGCAAAATCAGTTCCGTATTTTGCGATAATCGCCAAAATTAAATCTTTTGCACTGACACCGAATGGGAGGTCGCCGTTTACGCGTACTTCCATCGTTTTTGGTTTGGATTGCTGCAAGCATTGCGTTGCGAGTACATGCTCCACTTCGCTGGTACCAATACCGAAGGCGAGGGCACCGAATGCTCCGTGAGTGGAGGTGTGGCTGTCACCGCAGACGATTGTTTTGCCTGGATGTGTGAGCCCGAGCTCAGGACCAATGACGTGGACGATCCCTTGATCTGGGCTGTTCAGATCCGCGAGTGTTATCCCGAATTCCTCACAGTTCGCCGTCAAGGTTTCCATTTGTTGACGAGAAATCGGATCTTTGACATTAAAACGGTCAGCTGTCGGTACGTTGTGGTCCATGGTTGCGAAGGTAAGCTCTGGACGACGTACTTGGCGGCCAGCCAAGCGGAGTCCTTCGAAAGCTTGCGGCGAAGTCACCTCGTGAACCAGGTGCAGGTCGATATACAAAAGGCTCGGTTTGCCTGCCTCTTCGTGAATAATGTGATTGTCCCAAATCTTTTCAAACATCGTACGGGCTGTCATTATGTTTCCTCCTTCGTTCAAAAACTCTTAACAAGGTTGTAACATGGCAAAGAGAATAGTTCAAAGATATAATAATTATAAGAAGGATAGTTTTTGCCTATCGGGAGGTCTATATGGAGTTACGACAAATTCGTTATGTACTCGCTGTTGCGGAAGAACGCAGTTTCTCTCGGGCAGCCAATCGATTACATTTGGCCCAACCGTCGTTGAGCCAACAAATTGCGAAGCTGGAGAAAATACTCGGTGTCAGCTTGTTCCATCGCTTGCCGCAGCACGTAGAACTGACTGATGCGGGACAGCGCTTCATACAAGTGGCGCAAACCCTCGTCGACATGTCGGAGGGGCTAGAGAGGGAAATGCGAGCTTATGCCATAGGAGAAAGCGGCAAATTGCTAGTAGGAAGCTTGCCGATCACAGGGGCGTACGTGCTGCCAAGGGTGTTGCCTACGTTTACAAAGCAATTTCCCGGTGTCGAGCTGCAATTGATGGAGGACACGTCGAGTCATTTGGAGCAGCTACTCGTGCGGGGTAAAATTGATGTAAGCCTACTAACCATGCCCATCAGTGATCCGTCTTTGGAAATCATCCCCGCGATCAATGAAGAAATCTTTTTGGCTGTACCAGCCAATCATCCGCTCGCGAAACGGAAAGAAGTCGATCTCGCAGAGGTAGCCGATCAGCCTTTTATCCTGTTAAAAGAAGGACAAGGCTTCCGCACGATTTCGCTTCGGCTCTGTGAGCAGGCGGGATTCCGACCGCGAATCGTGTTTGAGAGCTCGAACATCCAGACGGCTCAGTCACTTGTTGCAGCAGGCATGGGGTTGTCGTTTGCGCCGAAAATGATTACGCTCGCACCCGGAACGATCGAACCGCCAATTTATGTGCGGATAAAAACAAAACCTTCTCGCACACTCGTTGTGGCGTATCGAAAGGACAAACCGCTGTCACGTCCGGCTGAAGCGTTTGTGCAATGTCTCATCGAGCAGGGTGGAAAAATATAAAAACAAACAAGAAACCCAGTCGCCGCAATCATTTGCGCACACTGGGTTTTTTATCTTGCGACTCTGTATCCTGCACAAGTTCGGAAAAGACGACTAGCCTTCGAGCATGTTCCTGTGTTTTCTTGTTAAATTTTCCAGAGCAGGTAATTAAATTCAGATGGGAGCGCTCTGCATTCCCAAAAATCTGATCGATGGTGGCTTCGGCAGTCTGGAAGCTTTCTACTCTACGAACCTGGAAGGTAAGCGTTCTTCCTTTTGCTTCACGCACCGTGATTTTGTCACCAGGCTTTAGTTTTTTCAGATGGTAAAAAACAGCTGGACCCGTATAATGATCGAAATGACCGGCGATCACTGCATTCCCCTTCATCCCGGGCTTCGTCCATGGCGCCAAAATACCCACGCGATCAAAAGCCTTTGGGACGTCCATTTGCCCATTCGGTAAAACGCCGACCGGTTCTACACGAGCTTGCAGGTTCAGTTTTGGAATATGTAGAAGTGATGGCATGATTCCGTCTGGAAGAGGAGGGGCAGGAAGGAACGTCGGTTGAGGTGGCAGCGAAGGACCATAAACGGTAACCGTTCGTTTGATTAGGATGGGCCCTGCTGGTTTTAGCATCGTATTCGTGATTTTTGGCGCTTCGACTGGTTGTTTAGCTGTATGACCGCAACCAATTGTAACCAAACTAATGAATAGAAGGAAACCCAGTAGTTTTTTCATAGATCGCAAAGAAAAGGGGGAAGATCCCCCTTTAATTGCTTGCCCCACCCATACCAGTTTTCGGCATAGCCTTGATATGAACTTTGCCTTTATGTGCTTTGGTTTTCATATGGTGAGCTTTGGTCTTCATATGATGCGCTTTTGTTTGTACCTTGTGGTGTTTTTTGTGACCGTCATGTGTCGCAGCAGATACAGGAATTGCAGTAGTTACCAAGCATGCAACCATCAACAAAGCAGCGAATTTCTTCATGTAGCACCTACCTTAAGAGTTATTGGCTTACAACCAATAGGATTTCCGATTGTTGTTTTGTTAGTGATGGCAATTGTTTCTCCTAAACGTCCCAAACAGCTCGCGCCTGTGGTACACTATTTCCAAATCATTCTGGGAGGAAGATAACATGAGAGAAATTAAGACAGAAGCTGAATTCGAGCAAGTAATCGCAGCAACCAAGCCAGTCATTGTCAAATTCTTCACGGATTGGTGCCCAGATTGCCATCGTATTGATCCATTCATGCCTGCCGTGGAAGAAAAATACAAAGAAGAGTTGGACATGATTGAAGTCAACCGTGATACTCTCCCGGACTTGTCCCAAAAGTACGATGTCTTCGGGATTCCGAGCTTTATTGCGTTCCATAATGGAAAAGAACTGGTTCGCTTTGTTAGCAAGCTCGGAAAGAATCGTGAGGAGATCGAGCATTTCCTGGACCGTGCGATTCAAGTCAGTAAAGGACTCGAGCAAGCGTAATTGCATGAACATAGAACAGGGAGATAGACAGAAATGTTATTCATGAAAAAAGAAGGAGAATGGCTCGTTGCTCACTTACGAAACGAAGATGATGCCATTCCGATTGGGAACCTGCTGCGCGAAGAGTGGAAGCTGCCTCGCAAGCAGGTCCATCTTTTATTCCAACACAAAGAAGTACTACTGGATGGCGCACCTGTTGCTCAGTATGTTGTGGGAAAAGTAGGGCAGGAAGTTCGCCTGCGGATGTGCAAGCCTGAGCCATTGGGGCTTGATCCGGCTAGTGAAGCTCCAGAGGTCTTGTACGAGGATGATCATTTGCTCATCGTGAATAAGCCGGTTGGCCTTTTGTTACATCCGACCGAACGATATCATCATGTGACGTTGGATCATCTCGTGTCGGGGCACTTTTTCCGTACAGGTTTGGAAGCAAAAGTCCGCCATGTCCATCGGCTGGATCAAGATACGTCAGGCGTCGTTCTGTATGCGAAGCATGCGTGGGCTTCTGCACTGTTAGATGAAATGCTGCGTGAGCGCACAATCAAGCGTACATATGTCGCGTATGTTTCGGGACAAATGCCCAAAGAGCGCGGGAAAATCAATGAGCCAATCGGAAAAGATCGGAATCATGGGACGCGCAGAAGGGTCACACCAAACGGCGATCCAGCGATTACCCATTACCAGGTGAAAGAACGTTTTCCAACAGCTACGAAAGTAGAATGTCAATTGGAGACGGGGAGAACCCATCAAATTCGCGTTCACTTCAGTCATATTGGGCACACGCTTTTAGGGGATGAACTGTATGGTGGCAAGCGTGAACTCATTAAGCGACAAGCGCTGCACGCAGCCGTGCTCAAATTTGTGCATCCATTCGGGGGGGAAGTCATCGAAGTCACGGCTCCGTTGCCACTCGATCTGTTTCACTTGGAAAAGAAGCTGAGATAATCGCCATTTGACTACGGACTGAATAAACTGCCAAGGAGGAAACGAGAGAGGGTGGTCTTTTGAAACGACCCATAATCGGCATCTTGACTTGGCGGGAAGGCAAACGCTTTGCAGAGCCAACCTATTTTCGGCGATTATTCAAGGCTGGACAAGAACTAGGCTGTACCGTTTTCTTGTTTTCACCAAATGATGTTCTTGGAGCCGGCAGGCAGGTGAGAGGGTATGTCCCGGGGAGCAATGGTGGCTGGCAAGCAAGGATATTTGACCGTCCAGACGCTGTATTTGACCGATACCGCTATACACCGACACAAGCGTTTAAGAACTATGTGGCCTTTCGGCGGACGAGTAATTTTTTGTATGCAAACAATCGCTTGGCAAACAAATGGCGTGTACATGAGGTGCTGCATCGGGACCCCAGAATGCATCGCTGGCTTCCGGAGACCCACCTCTATAACCGCCAAAGCCTGGTCAACATGCTAGGGAAGCATCCATTGCTCTACGTAAAGCCACTCAATGGAACAGGGGGACGAAACATCTTGTCCATTGAAAAGCGTGGCGACGTACTTCGACTGCTCGGCCGAAATAAGCAAAGGGCGAAAGTATCCACAGTAGTAAGAGACAAAGCCGCTGCCCAGAGATGGGTAGATCGTTGGACGAGACAGGAGAAATACATCGTTCAACAAGGTCTTCGTTTGCAGCTGGTTCCTTCGCGTGCAGTAGACATGCGCCTCTTGATTCAAAAGAATGGGCAGGGTGAATGGAGCATTACAGGTCATGGAATTCGCGTAGGTCCAGAACGCAGTGCCACCTCTAATCTGCATGGAGGTGGAGAAGCTATCCCAGTTTCGGTATTTCTCCGACCGAGGTTTGGGGAGGAGCGCACTGCGCAGATCGTGGGTGATTGCGAACAGCTCGCTTTTCAAACAGCGGAAACACTCGAGGATCATTTTGGACGGATGGTTGAATTTGGACTGGATATTGGCATCGATGTAGATGGTCGCGCTTGGCTGATCGAAGTGAATCCCAAACCAGCTCGGGAAATTTTCCGGGAGATGGGGGCAACGGGGCAGTACAAGAATGCCATTACTCGACCGCTTGAATATGCTATCTACCTTGCAAAAACACAAGGACGCGAAGGTCGCGAGCCACTTTTGAAGAGAAAGGTCGCCAGAGGATAGCGTGAAAGCAGGACAGCGACAGTCAGGGACACGTCTGAAGTCCTCGTCTGCCGCTGTATTTGTTAGGTGGAGATAGAAAGTGGTAATTGCAATTTGCTCGGGATGTCAGGGGCGTAATCGGGTGTATAGATAACAGAAAACGAGTATCCTTCCCGGACGAACGTAAGCTCATTGGCATCCGAATGGAAGAGGACATTACTTTTTTCAAAGCGTCTCCGCACTTTTTGCAGGAACGTTTGGTCAGGTGTTCCAAAAGTGACGTGCATTTTCGGTGGTAACGCTTTCATCGCAATGGGAATCCAAGGCCTGTTTTTCCATGTGGCTACAATATGTGCCGTTCCCCCGATGACGAAGTTAAAAATTTCGCCATCTTCGTATGTCTTCATGCTTATATTCGATTTTAGCCATTGCGTAAAAACAGGCACACTTTCTACGGGACAGCCCACTTCTCGTAAATACAGAATGTGCAGGGGAGTGGATGGCTCGACGACCTCTTCTGACACATAATCGTGGGCAATAATCTCAAGAAGATTCCCGTCTCCATCGCGGAAATACAGGTTCATCCGCCCTTTTTCCAGATCAATGTCATGTCCATCCTCCCATCGAACAAGCAAAAGACCAGATTCTTTGATCTTTTTCGCTGATTCATGAAACAGGGAATAAGGCACTTGAAAAGCAATATGGGCGGGGGAAATCGGATTATACACTTCTTCAAAGGTTAAGCGAAAATCGGGTGTGACTTGAAACGTAATCTGTTTGTCTGTTTGAGATGAAACCGGAAAGCCGAGACGGTCTGCGTAAACCTGGTGTACCCCTTGGATGGACACCGTTTGTAAGGTTAATTTAGAAAAATGCGTGATCACCTGGCCTCACCTTTCCCTATAAAAAGATAACATAATATAAATTATGTATACTCATTCGGTTTACACTGTTTCTAGACAAACTTCTCAAATATCTTGAGAGAGGCGAACCATATCTACCACCTGTATCCCGTTTTCGTAAATCTCTTCCTCATAATGTCGCAAGAAAAAGTCCCGATCGATCCAATTTATACGAAATCCACATTTTTGATAAAGGGCGAGCTGACCCACGCTAGAATTCCCTGTGCCGACCTCGATTGTCTTATAACCGAGAGATTTGCCTACTTCAATGGAATGAAGAACGAGCTTTTTGCCAATGCCCTTGCCTTGATGGGCCTCGTCGACGGCAACATTCACGAGTTCAATCGTATCCGGTCTGGTTGGAATCAAGACGTAGACGCCTACGATGCTATCCTCCAGAACAGCGACATAGCATTGACCTCTTTGTAAATAATCTTGTACCAATCTGACAGAGGGGTCAGCCAATAAGAGTAAATCCATTGGTGGTTGTTCTTGTGCTGCAAGCTTGCGAATTTTCATCTGTGTTTCTCCTCCGATTCAAGTTGTAACCGGCTTTGGCAATGGAGCTGTTTCATAGTTGACAACCTGGTTATTTTCGTATGTAAAGATATGCTGACATGGATCAGCCTCTTCCAACATGTATGGTAAAAACTTGGGAAGGTTTTCTGGGACGCCAGCATTGTCCGGGTCTAAGATCCACGCTAGATCTTTCCAGTCAAGTATGCCTTCTTCCACTACCTGTGGGGTTTGAGAGCGCTCGTAGTCTTCTGGAAGATGAGCGAGAAATGCATACATACCGCCCGTTTCTATTCCATCGACTAGCCAAGAGACAATTCCTTTGTAGCAAGCGGTTTCTAGCAAAATGCCTGTCTCTTCCCGAACCTCACGAAGAACACTCTCCAGTGGAGTCTCTCCGTGCTCTAGCTTACCGCCTACGCCGTTCCATAGCCCCATCAACGGTGATTTGTTGCGATTCAGCATGAGTATTCCATTTCTATGTTTGAGAAAGCATATGGTATAGCGATACATGTTATCACTTTCCTTTTTGTTACAGTCGACTTCGTTAACACGACCATTGTATCAAATGAGTGGATTCATCTGTAATTTTTATTTGGTTTTTCGAGAGAAGTTTCGTAATATTTCGTTATAATAACAAAGAAGAGTGGAAGGAAGAATAGGGGGCTCGTTCAAGATGGGAAACAATGAAAAGGTGGAAGGGCTAACAATGGAGGAGTGGAAAACGAAATATCCGCTTCTTCCTAACATGATGGAGACGGATGAAGTTTTCTGGACGAACCCTAGCTATGGTGAGATCGCAAAAGCAACTCTCTCCGTTACGCCAGAGGAAGTCCAGGATGCCGAAGAACGCTTGCGGCGTTTTGGTTCGTTCATTCAAGTGGCTTTTCCCGAGACAAGAGAAGCTGGTGGACTGATCGAGTCCCCACTCGTTCCGATAAAAGAGATGCAAAAGCACCTAGAGTCTCGCTTTGCGTCGGATATACAGGGGAATCTCTGGTTAAAATGCGACAGCCATTTGCCTATTGCCGGTTCCATCAAGGCCCGTGGCGGCATCTACGAGGTGCTGGCACATGCAGAAGAATTGGCCCAAAAGCATCAGATGCTGCAACCGGACAAAGAATATGCTATTTTGGCTTCGGATGCGTTCCGGGAACTGTTTTCCCGTTATTCCATTGCGGTAGGTTCGACAGGAAATCTCGGTTTGAGCATCGGGATCATTAGCGCGAAGCTCGGTTTTCAAGTCACTGTACACATGTCAGCTGATGCCAAATCATGGAAAAAGGAATTGCTGCGGGCAAAAGGGGTCCAGGTTGTGGAGTACGCATCGGATTACGGAAAAGCGGTGGAAGAGGGCAGGAAGCAGGCAGAAGCCGATCCGAACTGCTATTTCATCGATGATGAGAACTCCAAGCGATTATTCCTCGGCTATGCAGTAGCAGCAAAACGACTGAAAAGGCAGCTAGAGGAACAACAAATAAAAGTAGATTGTGATCACCCTCTCTTCGTCTACCTGCCGTGTGGGGTTGGTGGGGGTCCTGGTGGTGTAGCGTACGGGTTAAAGCTTATTTATGGGGACAATGTTCATTGCTTTTTTGCGGAACCAACTCATTCTCCGTGCATGCTGCTTGGTTTAATGACAGGCCTCCATGACAAAGTCTCCGTTCAAGATTTCGGGATAGATAACAAGACTGAGGCAGATGGTCTGGCAGTTGGTCGACCTTCCCGATTTGTAGGAAAAATGATGGAGGACTTGCTGAGTGGCGTGTTTACAGTGGACGACGAAGAGCTATACACTTTGTTGCGTGCCTTGCGCGATAACGAATCCATTCGATTGGAGCCTTCAGCATTGGCTGGCATGCCAGGACCTGCTAGATTGTTTCAACAAGAGACTGGGCGTCACTATTTGGCGAAGCAAGGTCTAACGGAAAAAATGAAAAACGCGACTCACATCGTATGGGCGACGGGTGGGAGTATGGTGCCGGAGAAAATCCAGGATGAGTACTATGCGAAAAGTCTGAAAGCCTAAATCGATACAGATACATAATGTCCTTGAAGGAAAGCCCGGATCACTCCTCCGGGCTTTTGTTCATTCATTTCAAAGTCTTCTGCGTCTTGAAAATAATAAACGTAGGTCTTCTTACCTCGGAAATCTGATGCGGCGGCAAGAGGAGTCCTTCTGGCGTTCTTCGCAAACTGTCCGCCACCACAACCGAGGTCGAGTACACGCAATCCTTTTAGGGAGGGGAGACAACCGCGAAAAGCAGGCTGTTCGATAATATCATTCTCCGATTCATCCGACAGAAGGAGCTTTTGATAGTCCTGACAAAAATCCAGTTGATCATACAGATTTTGTTTCATCGCATATCACCCGTTTCCATTTTTTCTCGGATTCCTATTATGGATAAAAGATGATCATGGTGTCAATTATTCGTTTAAAACGATTGAAAATGGGAGCAGGAGTTTGCTTTTTTTACGAGAATAAGTGAGAGACAACCCATTTTTGCGATTCCGTCCGCTTTGCTGTGACGGTTTTTTTCTGTTAGAAGATTTGGTTTCGGTATTTTTTGGCGAGACTGAAATCGAAGGAGGGATAAACATGGACCAAATACTTCAACTGATCAAAGATTACTGGCCGATTGCGCTAGCTGTCATAATCATTATCATGGCTGCCCAATGGGTGGTACGAAGTATCATTCGGATTATTTCGCTTGCTGCTATTATTGGTGTTGTGCTCGTGTTGTTTTTCCAATTCAGTCCTGAAGAAGTGATCCAAATGGGACGTCAAGCAGCCGTAGCTACACAGGAAGTCGTCGATAAGACGATTACACCAGTCTTAGACAAAGAGCTAAAGGATGCCGATATTTCCTTCAAGGAAGACGGAACCTATGAAGTGAAGACAACGAGTATTCGTATCGTAGGCAAAAAAGGCGAATCCAAAGCGACAGTTTATTACAAGGATGAAGAATGGGAAGTAAATATCGGTCAATTGAGCAAGCTGTTCCAGGATCGACTAGGTAAAGCGGAGCAAGAAAGCAAGACGATGTAGAAAGGGAAAAACGCATGGGCCTAAAAAGGTCTCATGCGTTTTTTGCTGGATAGGCGAGTACTTCTTTTACCCATGTATCTAGCAGATGCTGATATTCTTCGCTCGTTTTAATTCCAGGGGCTGAGGCAAATTGTTTTTCGAGTGGGAGCGTGCGTAGTTTTTTAGAGAATCTCCTCTCGATATCATCTTCATCTTCCAATAGCAAATATACGACATCTTCCAAGGAGCGAAAGTTCGTAACGCTATACTCGATTCCATTCATCGTCGTTTGAAAATGACCGTGAGTATAGTGGCAAAGGATGAAAGTGAAATTTAGGTTGTTTATGATTTCCAAAAATCTGTTCAAAAACGCTGGTTCCACCATGATACACTCTAGCCTACGGTGTGGATCATGAGAGTGATTGATGTGGAATTCTGGAATAATTTCGATAAAGTCCTGCTGTCGTTCAGGACTGGCTTTGTCATAGTAATCATCGTTGAATTTGCGAATGATTTTCTTCAGGTGTTTGAAAGGGATTGCTGTACCAAGAAAAAGTCCGTAATATCGGTTCATTCTGTGCTTCCTTTACGCTTTCGTCATATTCGGAGCTACACGCAGTCGAGTTGCTTGTTCATAAGCGTAGGCCAGGCGAAGAAGAGTAGGTTCCTGAAATGCCAAGCCCGTCAGCATGATGCCAAATGGCTTGCCCGCAGAAGTATAGCCAGCTGGAACCGTAATCGAAGGGTAACCTGCTTTGGCTGGGATAGCATAACCCGTACTGCCGGGGTACAAGAGAGCATCGAGTTCGTGCTCCTTCATGACAGCATCAAGGCCTTGTTTCTGTGACATTTCCAAATCGAACAGGCGATTAGCTAGATACTCCGGCTCCGTCAGTGTACCACTTGTTTGCTCAGATTCTTCCAGCAGCTCTTGCCCGTAAAGCAGGGCTTGTTCTTCATGCGCCCGATTAAAAGCAATGACATCCTGTAAGGAGCGGATCGGGTAGGAGGCCGGTAAGGTTTTTAAGTACGCATTTACACCGACCTTGAATTCATGTACGAGAACATGTCTGTCCCACTCGGCATTTTCTGTCGGAATCGTGACCGCATCTATGACAGTTGCGCCAGCCTCTTTGAGCTTTTCAATAGCTGCTTCATACAAGGCGATTTCTTCGGCTTCACACTCAGCCAAAAACCTGGAGCGTACAACGCCGATGCGCGCACCTCGCAATCCATCTGTATCGAGGAAGGGGAGGTAATCGGTATGGCCTAGACCTTCGCTTTTTCCAGTCACCGGATCATTTGCATCTATGCCAGTAAGCACACCCAGCAAAATAGCTGCATCTGTCACGGTTCTCGCCATCGGTCCGGCTGTGTCTTGGCTATGGGAAATCGGGATGATACCCGAACGGCTGATTAAGCCAACGGTAGGTTTGATTCCCACGAGCGAATTTTGCTCCGCTGGGTGGAGAATCGACCCGGAAGTCTCCGTACCGACTGCGACAACGGCAAATCCTGCGGCAATCGCAGCAGCCGAACCCGAGCTAGACCCGCCGACATCCAGTACACCAGGACCGTATGGGTTCAACACTTTTCCACCGCGCGAGCTGTAGCCATCTGGCATGTAATTGGAGACATAGTTAGCCCATTCCGTAAGATTTGTTTTCCCTAAAAGGACGGCGCCCGCCTCTCGGAGCCTTGTCACAACATATGCATCCGCAGAGGCAAACGAATCAGCTAAAGCTAGAGCTCCAGCCGTCGTGTGCATCTTGTCAGATGTCGCAATGTTATCCTTGATCAGTACAGGGATACCGTGAAGCGGCCCGCGACTGCCTGACACTGCTCGTTCCCGATCCAGTGACTCTGCGATCGCCAGTGCATCTGGATTTAGCTCACAAATGGCATTGATTTGGATGCCTTGTTTGTTGTAGGTGGCAATCCGCTGTAAAAAGGAGAGGGTCAATTCCCGAGAAGTCGTAGTTCCAGCTGTCATTGCAGCTTGCCATTCGAGAATGCTCGTTTCTTGAATCACTGACATAATGTATCCCCTTTTACGAATGATTTGATTTTTATTATAGTACCAAATTCAGGGAAAGGGAAAGAGAGGGGAGTGTGAGCCTTTTGTCTATAAAAAACAAGCTGACTCTACGAGAGAATCAGCTTGTTTGTGTTTGGATAAAATTATGCGTTTGATCCAGCAGCTTGCAGCTTCGCTTTTTCTTCCGCTTCTACATAACGGTTGCGAGGGTGCTCGCGGCATTCATCAGAGCAAGAACGCTTGAATTTTGTCTCACATTCTGTGCAGCAGAAGTGCTGTTTGTTGCAGAATGGGTTGGCGCAGTTGAGATAGCGGTCTTCCACAGTACCGCAGTAATGGCAACGGCCAATTACAACGTCTTCTTCTGTATGGTTGATCGGTATGGAGATGCGCTCGTCAAACACGTAGCATTTTCCATCCCACAGGCGCCCTTGGACTTCTGGATCTTTTCCATACGTGACAATCCCGCCCTCAAGATGGTAAACATTTTCAAAACCTTGTTGCAGCAGTACACCTGTCAGCTTTTCGCAACGAATACCGCCTGTGCAGTAGGTGAGGACTTTTTTATCCTTGAACTGGCTCATGTTTTCACGAATCCACTCAGGGAACTCACGGGATGAATCCACTTCAGGGCGAATCGCACCACGGAAATGTCCCAAATCGTATTCGTAGTAGTTGCGACCGTCGAGGATCACGACGTCTTCTTCCTGCATCATTTCGTGCCACTCTTTTGGATTCAGATAGGTGCCGACTAGTTTATTCGGATCAACATCTTCCTCCAAACGCCAGGTTACAAGCTCTTGTTTCGGGCGCACAAACATTTTTTTGAACGCATGTTCTTCCGACTCATCTATTTTAAACCACATATCACTAAAACGTGGATCTTTTCGCATATATTCCATGTAGGCGTCGGTTTGCTCAATCGTTCCGGATACGGTTCCATTAATTCCTTCCGGAGCTACGATAATCCGCCCTTTCAGCCCGTTATCCTTACAAAATTGCAAGTGCTCGGCTGCGTACTCCTCATAATTTTCAATAGGAGTATACTTGTAATACAACAAAATGCGATATGGTTTTTGTACTTGCAAGGTACAATTCCACCTTTCTTTTTCAATTGTGATTTTAGATGCAACGGTGATTATATCACATTCCATTGTTAAAAGCGCTGAAAAAGAAAGGGATTTGTGAGGTTTTTATGAAAAACGGTGCTTCTTGCTGGAAGTGGACGCATCCTGTACACTATGAATGGTATTCAGCTGACAGGCTATAGAGGAGAGACATTACATGAACATGACAAATGAGCGCCTGGTTACACAGGTGAAAATTAAAAAGCTCCACCAAGACGCCGTGATCCCAGCGTACGCGAGAGCAATGGACGCGGGCTTTGATCTGGTCGCGGTAGAGGATACATTGATTGCCCCTGGCCAATCTGCAAAGGTTCCAACTGGCTTAGCGTTCGCGCTTCCAGAAGGATTTGAATTGCAAGTGCGTCCTCGCTCCGGGATCAGTGCAAAAACAAAGCTGCGCTTGTCCAATGCCCCTGGCACTGTTGATGCAGGCTATCGCGGTGAAGTATGCGTCCTGATGGATAACATTCGAATCGCATCCGGAAAAAGTGGCCAGGTATGTCTGGGCGCTAGCGAAAATGAAGTAACCGTTGAACAAGAAGTCGATGCACATAGCTACCTGATCAAAAAAGGGGACCGGATTGCACAGGGCGTCATTGCAATCGTTCCAGTCGCGCAGTTCGAAGTAGTCGATGAGCTGGATGAGACAGAAAGAGGAGCGGGCGGCTTCGGTAGCAGCGGAATCAAGAGCTAATTCAATCGAGTAAAAATACAAGACCCCTGATCATCGGCCGTGTAAATGGACTTGAGCTGATACGTCAGGGGTCATTGTTTTGATCAAATCCTCATCCTTTGGCGGATAAAAACTGGTCAATTCTCGAAAGATCGTCAGCTGTCAGTGAACGTCCATCTGTTTTGACGAATACGCAAGGTCCATAGATCCAGTCTAAAAAACCGTCTGATGTGATGGGGAAATTGTTCGCTTGTACCCCGCGGGCATCTTCATTCACAACGAGGGAGATTCCATCCAGATGGTCATCTTCCACTACCTCATAGTCACCATCCACCAGCTCCTGTAGTTCATCCGTCCCAGCGATTTCTCGAACGACTGCATTTTCATGCGGAAGCTTTACGTATACCGTAGTCAAGCACAATCACTCCTTCTGACATCCATCATAACGTATCACCAATGAATTGTGCGATAGGGGAGCGGATGCCTGTTGGCGTGTTGGTTATCCTAATGGTTGAGAATTGAAGTAACGTCCGTATTGATACTTTCAGCCTGAGGGGGACATGCTGATGATATTCGTGACCGGAAAACTGTATTGGCCAGAAACATTGCCAGCGCCACCCCTATATCCCGCTCTGACCGAGGATGTGAAGTGTGATGTCCTGATCATTGGTGGCGGAGAGGCAGGAGCACTCGTTTCCTATTATTTGAAGCAGCATGAAATCGACGTCATCCTTGTGGATAAACGGCGTGTGAGCGGAGGCAGTAGCAGCGCTAACACGGGTTTGTTGCAAATATGCAACGATAAAACATTGACAGCCTGTATCCATTCTTTCGGTGAGCCAAAAGGAGTTCGTTTTTACGAACTGACGCGGCAGGCTGTTGATGAATTGGAAAAAATCTCTGGGCAGCTAGACCAATCTCCAGATTACATAAGGCGTGACAGCCTGTACTATGCCAGTGAACCAGCCGATGCGGAGAGCTTGCGGATAGAGTACCAGTTATTGAAGAAGTACGGCTTTCCAGTCACGTATTTCGATCGACCGGATATAGAGAAGCGATTCTCCTTTTCGAAGGCAGGGGCTATTTATTCCAAGGGAGATGCGGAGTTCAATCCATACAAATTTGCCAACGGTGTAATCGCCCACTCTGTGAAAAAAGGGATGCGCGTATACGAAAACACGGAAGTCGTGCATCAAAAAGTGCAGGAAGGAGGGCTTTTGGTTTATACCAAAAGTGGTCACACAATCAAGTGCAGGCGTGCCGTGTTTGCCACTGGCTACGAAGCACAAACCATGAAGCGTAATGCCAACGCTGTGATTGCCAGTTCGTTTTCCATCGTGACCAATCAAGTCGAAGCGCTTACGGGTTGGCCGCATGCATGTTTAATCTGGGAAACAGCCCGTCCCTATTTGTATATCCGTACTTGTTCAGAAGGGAGAATCATTGTCGGAGGACTTGATGAGCCCTTGAACGACTTGCAAAAGAGGGATGCTTCTAGTCTGAAGAAGCGGGATCAATTGCTTGCAAAGATTCAAGAGTTATTTCCACAGATTCCAATGCGAGCCGAATATTATTGGGGAGCGACTTTTGTCGAAACCCATGACGGACTCCCGCTGTTTGGGGAGCAGGAGGGCTATCCACACTGCTTGTTCACACTAGGCTACGGTGGGAACGGAACCGTCTATTCGACCATCGGCGCGCAAATCATCAGTGGTCTGATTATACAAGGAAGTCATTCGGACGCCGGTCTTTTTGCTTTTGACCGGAAGAAATATGCCAGTGTCACAGTTTGATCGAAAAAGCTTTCCCATTCAACGGGAAGGCTTATTTTTTTGAAAATGTCAGAACGGTCGGGCCCAAATTTGCTGGATGGGCAAGTAACATTTGAACGTGGCCTACCTGCCTAGCATAGGGTAGATGGAAATATCGTTGACAGGAATGAAAAGGCAGGTATAATCTTCAATAACAGAGTATTCCGAGTAAAATACTATAGATTAAAAGAGGAGTGAAGGTTAGCTGTATGAAAACCACGAAAGGCAAGGTCCAGACGATCCTGCAACGCGTAGGAATCGTTGCTATGGCGGCTGCTATGGCAGGCTGCTCGGCTACCGCACCAGCAGAAACAGGTAATGGAGCGGCGGGCAGCAACTCTACGGTAGAGCTGCTCAATGTTTCCTACGATCCGACGCGAGAGTTTTACCAAGATATCAACAAGGAGTTTGCCTTAGAGTGGCAACAAAAGACAGGTCAAACAGTGACGATCAAGCAATCACATGGCGGGTCAGGCAAGCAATCCCGCTCCGTCATTGATGGTTTGGAAGCAGATGTAGTCACCCTAGCCCTCGCCTATGATATTGACGCGATTGCCGAACGCGGTCTGATTCCTGCCGATTGGCAAAAGAAGCTCTCGGACAACAGCTCGCCTTACACCTCCACGATTGTGTTTCTCGTGCGAAAAGGCAATCCGAAGCAAATCAAAGATTGGGATGATTTGATCAAGCCTGGTATTTCCGTGATCACACCGAACCCGAAAACGTCTGGGGGAGCTAGATGGAATTACTTGGCTGCTTGGGGTTATGCCTTGAAGACAAATGGAGGAGATGAAGCGAAGGCACAAGAATTCGTGGCACAATTGTTTAAAAATGTACCTGTCCTCGATTCTGGGGCGCGTGGTTCGACCACTACTTTTGTCGAGCGTGGTATTGGGGATGTGCTGATTGCATGGGAAAACGAAGCGTATCTCGCGGTCAATGAACTAGGGAAAGACAAGTTTGAGATTGTGAATCCGTCCGTGAGCATTTTGGCTGAACCGCCTGTAACCATCGTTGACAAATACGCTGACAAGCACAAGACAAGAGAAGTAGCAGAAGCATACCTTCAGTTCCTGTATACCAAAAAAGGCCAAGAGCTCGCTGCCAAGCATTACTATCGTCCACGTTCACAGGAAGTACTCAAAGCACATAAACCCGCATTCCCTGACATCCAATTGTTTACCATTGATGAGTTGTTTGGTGGCTGGACGAAAGCACAAAAGACTCATTTTGCAGATCAAGGCGTCTTCGATCAGCTTTATAAACCGTAGACTTACACTTTCCTCAGAGGAGTTACCTTCATGAGAAAATCATTCCGCAACAGAGGGTTTTTGCCAGGCTTTGGCATGACCATGGGCTATACCATCATCTACCTGAGTCTTCTGGTGCTGATCCCTCTGTCTGTCTTGTTTTTAAAAGCTTCGACGATGAGTTGGGAGCAATTCATAGGGACGATTATGGATACGAGGGTCCTTGCCTCCATTCGTGTGAGTATTATGACTTCTTTTTTCGCGGCTTGTCTCAATGCAGTGTTCGGAGTCTTGGTGGCATGGGTGTTGGTACGCTATCAGTTTGCAGGGAAGCGGATCATTGACGGTATAGTTGATCTGCCATTTGCTTTACCTACCGCTGTAGGCGGGATTGCCTTGACTTCTATTTACGCTGAAAATGGCTGGATCGGGCAGTACCTGGCGGAGTGGGGGATCACGGTAGCGTACACCCCCATCGGTATTTGGGTTGCACTAACATTCATCGGTCTTCCTTTTGTCGTCAGAACCGTCCAGCCTGTGTTACAGGATTGGGATTTGCAAATGGAGGAAGCGGCGGCTACGTTGGGCGCTACTCGATGGAATACATTTTGGCGGGTGGTTTTGCCGCATCTGTTACCGGCGATCATTACGGGATTTGCGCTCGCCTTTGCCAGAGCACTGGGTGAGTATGGCTCCGTCGTGTTCATCTCCGGGAACATGCCATTGAAAACAGAGATTGTGCCTCTCTTGATTATGACCAAGCTGGAACAGTTTGACTATGCAGGCGCTACGGCAATTGCAACGGTCATGCTAGTGATTTCCTTTATCATGCTTTTGATCATCAACTACTTGCAATGGAAAATCAATAAATTCGATGCGGCCCGTTAGGAGGTATCACGTATGAAGCATTTGACGGAGCCAGCCTATATCCGATGGACACTGATTATCGTGGCCTTGCTCTTTCTCAGTTTGTTTTTAATCCTGCCGCTAGTAGCTGTTTTTACAGAAGCGTTTCGGCAAGGAGCGGAGGTATTCGTGGGGGCCATTACAGAGGAGGAAACGTTATCTGCTGTCAAGCTTACCTTGCTTGTCGCAGCCATTAGCGTACCGCTGAATGTGACGTTCGGAATCGCTGCTGCATGGGCAATAGCCAAGTTTTCGTTCCCGGGTAAAAATGTGTTGCTTACGTTGATAGACTTGCCATTTGCCGTGTCTCCAGTCATTGCGGGCCTTATCTTTGTCCTCCTGTTTGGGAGTCAAGGTGTGGCGGCGCCCTTGCTTGCGGCGTGGGATTTCAAAATCATTTTCGCGGTACCAGGTATCGCGCTCGCGACGACCTTTGTTACCTTCCCGTTCGTCGCTCGTGAACTGATTCCGGTCATGGAAGCACAGGGAAGAGACGAAGAGGAAGCAGCAGTCTCACTCGGAGCAAGCGGCTGGAAAACATTTTTACGCGTCACGCTGCCAAATGTAAAATGGGGACTCCTGTACGGGGTCATTTTGTGCAATGCCCGCGCCATGGGTGAATTCGGGGCAGTATCCGTCGTTTCCGGTCATATCCGCGGCATGACCAATACGCTCCCGTTGCATGTGGAGATTCTCTACAACGAATATCAATTCGCTGCTGCCTTTGCGGTAGCCACCTTGCTTGCTGCCTTAGCCCTGGTGACGCTTATTCTGAAAAGCTTAATCGAGTGGAAAACCGAGCGGCAGGCAAAGCTGGATGAGGAACAACACTACGACGTGACAGGAGAGAGAGCCGGATGAGTATCGAGGTAGTGAACATTACGAAGTCATATAAAAGCTTTACGGCGCTGAAAAATGTGAATCTGCATATCCCGGAAGGCGAACTCGTAGCGCTTCTCGGGCCCTCCGGATCGGGAAAGACGACCCTTTTGCGTCTCATCGCTGGACTGGAGCAACCGCAGGAGGGGAGCATCCTCTTCCACGGAGAGGATAATACGAACCGCGACGTACGCGAGCGGCAGGTTGGGTTTGTTTTTCAGCATTACGCCTTGTTTCGGCATATGAACATCTTTGACAACATTGCGTTTGGATTGTCAGTGCGCTCCCGCAAAACACGACCGAGCAAGGAAGAAATCAGTGAAAAGGTTCATTCGCTGTTAAAGCTCGTTCAGCTAGAAGGTCTCGCGCATCGCTATCCATCGCAGCTATCCGGCGGCCAACGCCAGCGTGTCGCATTGGCGAGGGCGTTGGCAGTGGAACCAAAATTTTTACTGCTGGATGAACCGTTTGGCGCTTTGGATACGAAAGTGAGACAGGAGCTGCGTCGCTGGCTCCGTCATCTGCACGGAAAGCTCGGGCTGACGATTCTGTTCGTAACGCACGATCAGGAGGAAGCGATGGAATTGGCGGATCAGGTAGTTGTGATGAATGAAGGGCGAGTGGAACAGGTAGGATCGCCCGAAGAAATTTATCATCATCCGGCGAATCCGTTCGTGTACAGCTTTCTGGGGCGGGTCAATCTGTTTCACGGACGAATCCAAAATGGCAAAATCAAGCTGGGTGAGGCAGAGTTCGAGACAGATTGGAAGGATAAAGCGGTGGAGGCTCCCGCTGTCGGATACATGCGGCCACATGATGTAGAGATTTCGTTGCGTCCACCTGAGGGGAAGTCTGCCAGATCTGTTCAGGCCGAGATTAACCATATTTCGCTCTTGGGTCCGATTGTTCGCCTTGATCTGAAGCGTTTGGACACGGATGAGGTGTTTGAGGCTGAGATGAGCAGACAACGTTTTATGGAGTTGAATGTAGAAGAGGAGAGCGTTGTGTATGTGACGTTGCACAATGTATCGATCTATGTGAATTCACAGCCTTTACAGACGCATCGCCCTGCCGTCGTACCGTTGCAGGCAAGTGTTTGATCCAATTGATTGTAAATAAACCGGTCTGCATTTGCCGCAGGCCGGTTTTTGATGGAGGAACTCTCTACTCGCCACGTTGCTTGGAGCGTGTCTGTTCTTTGCTAATTGTGTTCGATCTACGGGTTTGCGAAGGGTTTTCTTTCTTTCCCATCTCATTTTTGACACCATTTTGCTTGGACATTTCTCTGCCTCCTTCCCATTGGAATTGCCATGGTAGTTTTCCCTGCCAAAGTCAATTTCATGAGTCAAGTGCTTTTTGCTGTGCGCGAAATCGGTTACCTTTTGCAAAATGAGGTCATCTCTGGTAAGATAAGTGTTTGAACGATTCAAAAAAGGCAGGTATTGCGACGATGATAAGCACTCAGAACGTGACGCTGCGCTACGGTAAGCGCGCACTGTTTGAAGATGTATCCATTAAGTTTACCCCAGGTAACTGTTACGGCCTCATCGGTGCGAACGGTGCAGGGAAGTCTACCTTCGTGAAGATCCTCTCCGGAGAGATCGATCCGACGAGCGGTCACGTTTCGGTGACACCGGGCGAGCGTATCGCTGTATTAAAGCAGAACCACTTTGAATTCGACGAGTACGAAGTGTTAAAAACGGTAATTATGGGCCACAAGCGCCTGTTCGAGATCATGGAAGAGAAGACTGCTCTTTACATGAAAGAAGATTTCTCTGAGGAAGACGGCAATCGCGCGTCCCAATTGGAGGGAGAATTCGAAGAGCTGAACGGCTGGATGGCCGAAGCAGATGCAGCTAGCTTGCTGATCGGCCTCGGTATCCCGACAGACTTGCACGACAAGCAGATGAAGGACCTCTCTAGTACGGAGAAGGTACGTGTTCTGTTGGCGCAAGCCCTGTTCGGTAATCCACACATCCTGCTCTTGGATGAGCCGACGAACCACTTGGACATCGAGTCGATTCGTTGGTTGGAAAACTTCCTGGCGGATTATGAAAACACCGTCATCGTTGTATCCCATGACCGTCACTTCCTGAACAAGGTGTGTACGCACATTGCGGATATTGACTTTGGCAAAATCCAAATGTACGTGGGTAACTACGACTTCTGGTACGAATCTAGCCAATTGGCACTGAAAATGGTTCGTGATCAGAATAAGAAGAAAGAAGAAAAAATGAAGGAACTGCAAGAGTTTATTGCGCGTTTCTCTGCGAATGCTTCCAAGTCCAAGCAGGCGACTTCGCGTAAAAAGCTGTTGGAGAAAATTACGTTGGATGACATTCGTCCTTCCAGCCGTAAGTATCCATTCATCAACTTCAAGCCAGAGCGTGAAGCGGGTAAAAACCTCGTAGCCATCGAAGGCTTGAGCAAGACGATTGAAGGCGAAAAACTGTTTGAAAACCTTCACCTCACCATCAACAAAGGGGACAAAGTTGCGTTTGTCGGACCGAATGAGCTGGCGAAAACAACCTTCTTCCAAATTTTGATGGGTGAAGTTCAGCCTGATAGCGGTTCTTTCGAATGGGGCGTTACGACTTCCCAAGCGTACTTCCCAAAAGACAATACGGAGTACTTTAGCTCCGATTTGAGCCTGGTTGACTGGCTGCGCCAATACTCCAAAGATCAAGACGAGACATTCATTCGTGGATTCCTCGGTCGCATGCTGTTCTCTGGAGATGAAGCGCTGAAAAAGTCAAACGTATTGTCCGGGGGAGAAAAAGTTCGTTGCATGCTGTCCAAGATGATGCTGGCGAGTGCCAACGTATTGATCATGGACGAACCGACGAACCACTTGGATTTGGAATCCATTACTGCATTGAACAACGGCTTGATTGAGTTCGACGGTACACTTCTGTTCGTATCTCATGACCACCAGTTCGTTCAAACGATTGCGAACCGGGTCATTGAGTTCACGCCGAAGGGTGTCATTGATAAAATGATCTCGTATGACGAATACCTGGAGAGCGATGAAATCAAACGCCTGCGTGACGAGCATTACGCGTAAAGCTGCCTACACACATATAAAAAGCCCTTGGCTTCGCACAAATCGTGCTGAAGTCAGGGGCTTTTTCTCATGTTACGGGGTCTTCTACGAACTCGATTTTGGTAAGGAACGCTTCCTTGCTCGAGAAAATAACGCGCTCTTTTCGCGGGGAAGTAAAGAACACCACGATGTACTGGTCATCTATGTATTCTACCGTGCCTCGTTTCTTTGGTCTCTGTATCGTCTTCACGGGTTTATTCAACCATTCGTTCATCTGTTGTTCCTCCTACCTGGCTTTCCTATTCATTATACCAAGATTAATGACGATGCCCAATGACATGTGCAGTTATGGCGATGCGCAGCAGCATTTGATCGTGCCCGTTTTCCGCATTCAATCCGGTCCACTCACGTATGAGCTGGATGCGGTATTTGATTGTGTTTTTATGGACATACAAACGACGCGCGGCTTCTGCATAATTACCATCTACTTGTAAAAACACTTGCAAGGTTTGCAAGAGCTGTCCGTTCTTTTCTCGATCATAGGTTTGGATTTTGCCCAGACATTCTTCTGCAAACGCTTGGGCTTCTGTCGCTGGATCGTCTGCGTACATGATTCGCTCGAGTCCTAAGTCGTGGTAGCTTTTGACGCGAAGAGAAGCGACGTTGGCTGGGCTTGCATAATGTAGAGCAGTTCGCAAGCTGATCAGCGCTTCCCGATAACTACGAGCGATGCCTTCTCGCACAGGATGATATCGCCCCATTCCTGCAAAGACGGGCTGATCCAGTTGCTTGGTGATCGTCTTCAAGCACTGTTCCTGCAGCCATTGCGAGAGCGATTCAGTGGGGAAATGAATAGACATAGGCACGAGTAAGAGGACACGATTTTCCTGATCCAAACCATACAGAATCGATTCATTTGTGGAAAGAAAGCTGTGTAACGCGTTCAGAAGATGATGGTTTTCTTTCCAAAGTTCCATGCCGGTTTTGTCATGGGGGGAGGTGCTTAGGAGCGTCGCGATATAGTGATCGGACAACTCCCAGCCGACTTCATCCGCCTTTCGTATGAGCATTTCATGTGAGACGATCTGGCCACTGATGAGTTGTTGCAAAAAATCATTGCGAAAACGCTGGAATGTTTCCTGGATGGCTCGTTGTCGCTGCATTTCAAGTGACAAGAGGGCAGCACTTTGCTCGATGGCGACTTTTTCCCACGCGTATAGATCACGCTCCCGCTGTCCAATGATGATGGTTCCCTGCACGATTTGGTCGTGGAGAAGCCATCGGACATGGATGCCTTCTTTTTGTCTGCTAAGAGGCTCTTGCGTCAGTCGGATCGGGGCGCGTTGACCATATAGCTTGTCCAATGAATCATCGAGGGGGAACAGACGAAGCGAGGAATCCCATTTCCATTTATGCTGGGGAACATGGATGGAGACAGGGGCATCAAGGATATCGGACAGTAAATCTGTCAAAGTAGAAATCGGAGCTCCTCCCGTCAAATAGTGATGAAACCGTTCATAAATGGCATGGGTTCTGTCCAGCTCACTGCGCTGTTTGTCATTGATGTATTGAACGACTGGCACGATGACATCCGACCAAGCTTTATTCATCGGAAAGGAAAGGATGGGAAATGCCTTTTTCGTTGCGTGGGAGAGAACGGCTTCTGGAAGGTCCTCGATGTATCGACCTAATTTGATGGCAAGCCCGGGGGTGCCGATGGCGACTAGCTCATCGATGAGCGTAATCAGCCGTTTCGTACATGTTTTTTGCTGAGAGAGGAATGGAAAGCCTGTCGTCAGAACGAATTCACCAGCACGCAGCCACCTGTGGCCATCGGGAGAATCAAAGGAAGTAACATTCAACAGTTCATTTTCTAAAGAGTCCGCGCCTGCAAGCACTGACGATTCATCAAAGCCACCAACTTGTATGAGCTCACGGACAGTAATCATTACGCTCACCATGCCTTCTTCATCTTTTAGCTACTCGCACAAAAGCCCGTTCGGTTTTCTAGCCATGTGAACAAAGGAGATATTTGAATTTTTCGATAATACTAATGTACATGTCCAGGATGTGTACAGGCAATGGGACAAATCGAGCAAACTGGGGGAGTCGTATGAAAGCGAGAGATTGGCTAGGAGTACTGCCGTTCGTTGGGATGCTGGGAGGAATTCCGTTTGTGAATCGGGTTGAGCCTTACGTATTAGGTATGCCGTTTGTCCTATTTTGGATCGTTCTCTGGGTTGTCTTAACCTCCGTCATCATGGCATTCCTCAACAAAATCGACCCTGCTACGAAGGAGGGCGGCCAATGAATATTGCCTTGATCATTATTTTTGCCTTTTTATTGCTGTCCTTCTACTCCGGTATTCGTGCACAGCGAGGGAAAGACATGAATATGGAACAATGGACCGTTGGCGGCAGAGGATTCGGTTCGATCTTTATTTTCTTGCTGGTAGCAGGCGAGATTTATACGACATTCACCTTTTTGGGGGGCAGTGGTTGGGCGTACTCCAAAGGGGCACCTTCTTACTACGTACTCTCTTACATTTCCCTCGCTTATGTCATTTCTTACTGGCTCTTGCCGCCAATTTGGCGGTATGCCAAAGAGCACAAACTCGTCTCCCAATCCGATTTTTTTGTGAGTAAATACAAGAGTCCGATACTCGGCATTTTGGTTGCCGCGGTCGGAGTCATTGCGATTATTCCGTATCTCGTCCTCCAATTCAAAGGCTTGGGGATCATCGTATCGGAAGCATCCTATGGCTCGATTTCGCCTGCTGCTGCGATATGGATCGGGGTCATTGCTGTGACCATTTACGTCATGATCTCAGGAATTCACGGTTCAGCTTGGACGGCTGCGATCAAGGACATCATGATTTTCTTTGTCGTCGTTTTCCTTGGGCTTTACCTTCCGTTTCATTATTACGGGGGCATCCAGCCAATGTTTGAAGCCGTACAAGCCTCCAATCCTGGTTTCTTGACGTTCCCTGAGGAGGGATTAAGCATTTCCTGGTACATTTCTACGGTGCTGGTCACGGTGTTCGGATTTTACATGTGGCCGCATACGTTCGGCTCTGTGTTTTCAGCGAAAAATGCAAATGTGTTCCGCAAAAATACGATCATGCTGCCGCTCTATACGTTGATGCTTTTGTTTGTGTTCTTTGTTGGCTTTACGGCGATCCTGCAAGTACCCGGTTTAAAAGGGGCGGACGGCGATTTGTCCTTGCTCCGTCTGTCGTTGCAAACATTCGATCCGTGGGTAGTTGGGATCATTGGAGCGGCAGGCTCGCTAACTGCGCTCGTACCAGGCTCGATGCTATTGATGACAGGAGCGACGCTCTTGGCGAAAAACGTGTACAAAGTTATGGCTCCGCACACATCTGACGCACAAATCGCCCGGATTGCCAAATGGTTGGTGCCTGTCATCTCATTGATCTCGCTGTATTTTTCACTGAGTGGGGGAGATACGCTCGTAACGCTGTTATTAATGGGTTACAGCTTGGTCACACAGTTATTCCCGGCATTGCTTTTCAGTCTCCCTGCCAAGCCGTGGGTGAATAAATATGGTGCGTTTGCCGGGATTTTATGTGGGGTGTCAACTGTTGCGTATGTGACGATTTTCCAAGTGACGATTGCGACCATGTTTCCGAATTGGCCAGCCGTTGTCAAAGACTTGAACATTGGTGTCGTGGCATTGCTAGTCAATCTCGTCGTGATGTTTACAGTGACGCTTGTGACGAAGAATCTTTTTGCACTCAATCGTCATGCAGCCAACACAGAAGGGACACCAACTCTTTAATACTAATTTCCTGAAGGAGGCAGTTATATGGCGGATACTGTTTTTCTCAATGGACAGGTGATCACGGTAGATCATGAGAATCGGGTGGCAGAGGCAGTGGCAGTCAGAGGGAATCGCATTCTTGCTGTCGGGTCTAGTGAAGATGTGAAACAGTTGATTCAGTCACATACAAATGTCATTGATTTGCAAGGGAAGAGTCTATTGCCCGGCTTCATCGATGCCCATCTGCATATTACGATTTACGGTACGAACAAGCTTGGGGTCGATTGCAAAGCGAGAGGGATCAGGTCGATTGATGATCTGCTCAACGCACTGAAAGAACAAGCGGAAAAAACACCAGCAGGGGAATGGGTGAGGGCATGTGGTTTCGATGAAAATCTCATGCATGAGCAACGCTATCCGACACTCGCCGAGCTGGATGAAGTAACGTCAGCGCATCCTGTTTTTGTCATGAGGACGTGCGCTCATCATTCTGTCGTAAACAGCAGAGCGCTTGCCATAGCGGGTTACGACAGAGACACAGCCGATCCCCAAGGTGGACGGATTGATCGTGATGCAGCTGGCGAGCTAACCGGATTCCTCATCGAAACGGCACATATGAACATGTTTGAAAAAGCTGCTTTTACAGAAGCCGAGTACATCGAAGGCCTGCGATTGGCTTCGGAAGACTTTGTTGCTGCGGGTATTACGAGTGTCCACGATGCGGGAGGATACGGTCCAGAGAACTATCGGGCGATGCAAAAAGCGGTACAGGAAGGTGACGTGAAAGTTCGCATCTACGCAATGGTTTGTGCGCTGAATCAATCCGATGATTTTGTCCGAAAGATGATCGATGCCGGGATGGTAACGGGTACGGGGAATGCTCGCTTCCGTATCGGACCCGCGAAAGTTTTTACCGATGGAGCAAGCATTGCGCCCACGATGGCCATGCGTGAACCATTCACCAGCCGACCAGATGATTACGGAATTCTCTACTACGAACAGGACGAGTTGAATACCATTTTGGGAGAGGCACATGCAAGAGGTTTTCAAATTACCGCTCATGCTCAGGGAGATCGAGCGATTGACATGCTGCTGACATGCTTTGAAACGGCACTAGAAGCACATCCGCGCGAGAATCACCGACATCGGATTGAACATGCGGGTGTATCTGCGCCTGATCTGTTGGCGAGAATGGCTCGGTTAGGCGTCGTACCCATCCCGAATCCAGCTTTTATCTACGATTATGGCGATTCATATGTGAACAACATCGGAGAGCGAGTCGGGCATATGTTTCCGGCGAGGGATCAGTTAGACGCGGGGATCATTATGGCAGGAGCGTCGGATAGTCCCGTGACTGATTTCAACCCGCTGATTGGGATTCATGCTGCTGTTAATCGGTTGAGTAAAACAGGTCAGGATGTGGGGATCAATCAAAGGGTCAGCATCATGGAGGCGATTCGCATGTTTACTTGGAACGGAGCGTACGCCAGTTTTGAGGAGAGGATCAAAGGGAGTATTGAAGTCGGGAAGCTGGCTGATCTCGTTGTGCTGGACGGCGATATTTTGGCAACGCGGGCAGATCGTATGAAAGAACTGCGCGTACACAAAACGATGATAGATGGGGAGTTCGTCTATCAACGCCAAGATGAGGAGGTTCTACAAGCATGAACGTAAAAGCGAGAAAGCTGACGATTAATGAAGAACGACTGCAAAAACGAATCGAGCAATTGGCGCAAATCGGGAAAATAGGCGAAACGGGTGTATGTCGACTCGCTTTGTCTGCTGAAGACCGGGCAGGCGTAGAGCTGGTGCGTAGCTGGATGGAAGAAGCTGGTCTTCAGACGCGGATCGATGACTTCGGCAATTTGATTGGTCGGATGGCGGGGAAGGATGAGCAAGCCCCGATCTTGATGATTGGCTCGCATATCGATTCGCAGCCATACGGTGGTCAGTACGATGGTGTGATCGGGGTATTGGGGGGACTAGAAGTCGTCCAGACGTTGAATGAACAAAGGTTCATGCCTGCACAGCCTATTGAAGTCATTGCGTTTTGTGATGAAGAAGGATGCCGGTTTCAAAAAGGACTGTTTGGTTCTAAAGGCATTCTCGGCATGCTGGACCCGACGGACTTGGAGCGGACGGACAAAAACGGGATCACACGTAGGCAGGCACTCGTTGATTTTGGATGCGATCCTGATCTCCTAGAAGCTTCTATTTATCCAAAAGGCAGCATCGGAGCTTATCTGGAGCTGCATATTGAGCAGGGGCCGATTCTCGATGATGCGAGAGAAGCGATTGGAATCGTGTCGGCGATATCAGGGCCTTTGTGGTGGACAGTCGAGCTGACTGGCTTTGCCGGACACGCTGGTTCCGTACCGATGCCGATGAGGAAGGATGCACTAGTGGGAGCGGCAAAAGTAATTTTGGCAGTGAACGAGCTGGCAAAGCTCGATCCACAAGCGCCAACAGTCGGTACAGTCGGTCACTTGGAGGTTTTCCCGGATTCGCGTAACATCATTCCCGAGCGGGTGCGTTTTTCGATTGATTTGCGCGATATCGATTTGAGGCGTCGCAATGAGCGCGAACAAGCGTTGCGCGAGGCGATTGAGCTAGCCGCTGTAGAAGGTGGATTGCAATATACCATTACGGAAGATACAAATAGTGACCCGCGTTACTGTGCCGACTGGATAAAGGCAATTATGCATGAAGAGAGCAGCAAGCTCGGTGCCACTGTGCGCGAGCTGATGAGTGGCCCTTTCCATGACGCTTTGGCGCTCTCCTACGTTTGTGATTACGGGATGATTTTTGTCCGCTGCAAGGACGGTATCAGTCATAATCCGCAAGAATACGCAGCCTATGAAGACGTGACACTGGGAACAGAGCTGCTCTACAAAACTGTATTGCGGATGAGTACCAACCAATAAGAGAGAGTCGCCCGTCTAAGTGGATGGGCGACTTTTTTCATACAGTCAATGACGAGACTTTACAGACTGTTTTTGATATATTTTAGTCTGAGAGGTTCTTATCACGTTTGAGGAAGGAAGAAGGGTATGAAAATGCGTGTTTCCGCTGTGCAGTATCATCTGCATACCATACATAGCTTTGAAGACTTCGCCAATCAAGTTGAGCACTACGTGAAAAACGCGCAAGAGTACGACACAGAATTTCTCCTTTTCCCGGAGCTGTTTACGACTCAACTCATGTCGATCGGAGACGAGCAGGGAAATGCGCTACCGATTACGGCATTGCCGTCATTCACGGACCGATATGTCGAGCTATTTCGTTCCCTCGCTGCCAAATATGAGATGCATCTGATTGGTGGAACGCACATCATCGAGGAAAACGGCAAGCTTTACAATACGGCTTTTCTGTTTTACCCGGATGGACGAGTAGGGCAGCAGAAAAAAATCCATATCACGCCATGGGAAGTAAAAGGCTGGAACATGGGGGCTGGCGACTCGCTGCAAATCTTTGAGACCGACAAAGGGAAGGTCGCGATGATTATTTGCTACGACATCGAGTTCCCTGAGTGGGTGCGCATCGCCAAAGCAAGGGGTGCAGACGTCATTTTCTGCCCATCCTGCACGGATGATCGCCACGCGTTCCATCGTGTACGTTATACCAGTCATGCCCGGACGATTGAAAACCAAGTGTATGTCGTGCTGACTGGAACAGTTGGCTCGTTGCCGACAGTTGATTTCATGCGAGCGAACTTTGGACAAGCGGCGATCTTGACGCCAAACGATGTTCCGTTCCCTCCGCGAGGCATTCTTGCTGAAGGGGAGATCAACCACGACATGATGGTAACCGCTGACCTGGATATCCAATTGCTATACGACGTGCGGGAAAAAGGCTCCGTCACAACGTGGCGCGACCGCCGCACCGATTTATATACAGACTGGAAGTAAGCAATCCATCGTGATCTGGACACCAGGAGGATGAATATGTACAGAAAAGAGCTGTATGTATTTGAAGGGAACAAGCCACGCAAAGCCGTAATACGCAACTACAATCGCGCGGACTTCTTCGAATTGATCCAAATACAGGCGGAGAGCTTTCCCCCGCCGTTTCCGTCTGAGCTATGGTGGAACCAGGAGCAGCTGACGAACCATATTACACTGTTCCCGGAAGGGGCCATTTGTGTAGAAGTGGACGGCGTTTTGGCAGGTTCGATGACAGGACTGCTCGTGAAGTTTGATCCGGCTCACCCTGAGCATAAGTGGGAGGATGTCACGGATAGCGGTTATATCCGTAATCATGATCCCGAGGGGGACACGCTGTACATCGTAGACATTTGCATTCGTCCGAGCTTCCGCAAGCTGGGATTGGGCCAACAGATGATGCAAGCGATGTATGAGCTGGTGGTACAAAAAGGACTGCGCAGATTGCTCGGCGGAGGTCGCATGCCAGGATATGGGCGTTATGCAGACCAATGGACACCTGAGCAGTATTTGGAGCGTGTTCTGACAGGGGAAGTAAGAGACCCGGTGATTACATTTCTCATGCGATGTGGTCGCACGCCTGTTCAGGTCGTGGCGAATTATTTGGAAGATGAGGAATCTCGCAACTACGCGACACTCATGGAATGGAAAAATCCATTTCAGCAGCATCGGTAGGGCATTTATTCGACATAATCGATCGAGAGGGGATTTGACTGATGGAATTCGTACGTATTCAACATATTGACTATCCGCTGTTTGCGAAGATGCACCGTTTGATGCAAGAGGTTTTCCCGCCTGAGGAAGTATTGGAGTACGATCTGTGGAAAGAACCGCTAGAAGATCCGGGCATTCGTGTATTTGTAGCTGTACACGAAGGAGAAGTTGTGGGCGCTACCGAATACCGTTATTACACGGACATGAACGTAGCCATGACAGACTTCACGATTATTGGTCGAGAAGGACTCGGAGTGGGACGATTCCTCGCCAGAGAGCGTCAAAAGGACCTACTCGCTCTGGCTGCTGAAAACGGCAAGGAGCTATACGGGATGTTTGCAGAAATCTATGACCCGTACCGTGTGGAAGAACACAACTTTGGCGGAATCAAGCCAATGGACCCATTTGTGCGCCGTGAAGTGCTCTCTCATCTGGGCTACAAACGTACGAACTTTACGTATGTGCATCCGTCCTGGCAAAATGACGGCGAAGCGGTATCCGGACTCGATCTAGGCTTCATGCCGACAAACGAAGAGCAAACGACGCTCGAAGCGGATCTGATCGTCACGTTCTTGAAGCGTTATTACGCTGTGCTTCCACAAAAGCCGCAGGCATGGCTCGATATGGTGAAAGACTTGGAGAGCAAAGAAACGGTGGAGCTGCTTCCTATCTAATCGCAAGACAACAAGAACCAACTCTCCTGTGGAGCTATGTTCACGGCTCCATGGGAGTTTTTCGTAGTAGGATAGTCAGATTATTACGAAAAATACAAGCCGTATAAAGAGGGATTCAAAATGAAAATCATCACCCTATGCGGGTCTACAAAATTCAAAAAGGAATTTGAGCAGGCGAATACGTATTTGACACTACAAGGAAACATCGTGATGAGTGTTGCCTTTTTCGAACAGAGCGAGGGCTTTGAGATATCACAAGAGCAAGCTGATCTACTCACAGACATTCACTTTCGAAAAATCAATTTGTCCGACGAGATTTTTGTCATCGATGTAGAGGGCTATATCGGAAACAGTACAAGCAAGGAAATTGCGTATGCAAAAGAACAAGGAAAGCCCGTTCATTATTACTCCAAGAGTGGGATTAACGATAAAGTGATTGCCGCATTCTTTCTCTAACCAGAAAAAACAGAGGTGAAACAGGTGAAAGCTCAAAATCTAGCATCGATCTTCCTTTACATAGCCGTCATCTTTCACTTGCTGGGCATGAGTGGCTGGACTTCTGCAAAGCTGGCACAACCAATTGAACTCGCCATCCTCGCGCTAATGCTCCTGGCCATTTTCCTATTACGGAAAAAGAAACGAAAAAAGCGTCGGGCAAGAAGGCCTGCACCGGAAGTAGCAGTCATGCTTGAGCATGCCGAGGAAGGGGAGCCAGGCAAATGATTCACGACATCCACATGCAGGCGATTCTGGACGCTTCTCACGACGGGATCATTGCTGTCGATCGGGATTCCATTATTATCGGGGTCAATAAAAACGCGATGGAAATACTCGGTCTGCCAGGCAATATTGTTGGACAAAAAATTACCCGATATATTCCCAATTCAGATATGTTGAGAATTTTGGCAACGGGAAAAAAAGAGATAGGGGACATCGCGACGATCCTGAATCGACAAATTATCATCAACCGTTTGCCGATTGTCGTAGAGGGTGAAATCGTGGGTGCGGTGTCCACTTTTAAAGAGATCACCGACATTCAAAAAATGGAGATGCGTATTCGCAAGCAGAGCATGGAGAGCGGCTTGGAAGCCAAATTCCGCCTGGAGGATATCGTTGGAGAATCTTCTGCGATCCGTGAAGCGAAGGAATGGGCGGAAACTTTTGCACGGACAGATGCGACGGTTCTCATCCAGGGGGAGAGTGGGACCGGCAAGGAGTTGTTTGCCCAAGGAATTCATTTGAGCAGCCAGCGTGCAACCGGGCCGTTCATCCCGGTTAACTGTGCGGCTCTCCCCGGCAATTTATTGGAGAGCGAATTGTTTGGATACGAGGAGGGCGCTTTTACAGGCGCGCGAAAAGGCGGAAAGCCCGGGCTATTTGAATTGGCCCACGGTGGGACTCTATTTCTCGATGAAATCGGAGAGATGTCGATCCCGATCCAAGCGTTGCTCTTGCGTATCTTGCAGGAGAAAAAAGTCCGCAGAATCAGCGGGGAGCGCATCGTACCTGTCGATGTGAGAATTATCGCGGCAACGAATCGGGATTTGGAACAACTGGTAGAGGAAAAGCAGTTTCGCTCAGACCTGTACTTCCGCTTGAATGTGTTGACGCTTGAGCTGCCTGCTTTGCGAGAGCGAATTGAAGATATCCCGCTATTGGTGGCATCGATCATTGGAGAAATCAAGGAACGGGAAAACAAAAGGCATCTGAAAGTCGAAGAGGCCGTTTTCCACGTTTTCAAGCAATACGACTGGCCAGGAAATGTACGAGAGCTGCGTAATGTGGTGGAAAGAATGATCTTGCTTTGCAAGAATGACGCGCTTGGCAAGGAGGACACAGCTTTTTTTGCGAAAAAGCTGTATCAGCGACAATCTTCCCGTGATCAAGAAGAGAGAGAAGCAGAAGTCATCCGAAAGGTTTTGGCGGAAACGAAGGGAAACAAGGGAGAGGCGGCGAAAATTTTGGGAATGGATCGATCCACGCTGTGGAGAAAAATGAAGCGCTACGAAAGGTTGTAGAAATTGATGCAAGTGCAACATCAGCGATGCATGTTTGCAACAGGGTGGCTCCGTTAATTGTTTAATTTACAGAAAATTTAAAACATATTCATTTGGCATGGTAGTTGCTTATTTATGGAGGACACAGCACATACGACTTTTACGAAGAGGCGAGGGGAGAGCATGACACCACAACCGATTATTCGTGTAGAAAATGTCTCGTTTGCCTATCAGGTTAACCAAGATCAACAAATTCCTGTCCTGCAAAATGTCTCCCTAGAAGTGTTTCCAGGAGAGTATGTCGCCATCATCGGTCATAATGGGTCCGGTAAGTCAACGCTGTCTAAGCATCTCAATGGAATTTTGACTCCAAACGATGGCGATGTCATCGTTAACGGAATCAACACGCGTGAAAAACAGCGAATTCATGAAGTGAGGAGCCGTGTCGGGATGGTTTTTCAGCATCCGGACAATCAGATTGTCGCGACGATTGTAGAGGACGATGTGGCTTTCGGATTGGAGAACATAGGGACATCTGCAGAAGAGATGAAAACACGAGTGGATTTTGCCCTAGAGGCAGTTGGAATGAGTGCCTTTCGCCATCGACCGCCTCATCATTTGTCTGGCGGACAAAAGCAACGGATCGCCATTGCGGGGATATTGGCAATGAAGCCACAATGCCTCGTCATGGACGAAGCGACGAGTATGCTGGACAGCTACGGTAGACAGGATATACTGGCAGTCGTTCGCAAGCTGCATCGCGAAGGAATGACGATTGTCACAGTGACCCATCACATGTCAGAGGTAGCTGAAGCAGATCGGGTCATCGTGATGGAGGGCGGCAAGATCGTATTGGAGGGTACTCCGCGTGAAGTGTTTTCCCATCAGGAAAGACTTCGCGAGCTGCATCTGGATGTTCCAGACGCGAGTCGAATTGCTCATCTCGTTCACTCCGAATATAGCGAATTTACACCAGATCTCATCCACAATGAAGAAGTTGTCGCGGAGGTTAATCGTCTATACGTCAGACAAGCGGAGGCGAGTGGTTCATGACGCAACCGATCGTAAACGTGGAAAATTTATCTCATGTCTACATGCAGGGAACGCCTCTTGAACATCGTGCTCTCGACCAGGTAACCATCCAGGTGGCAGAGGGCGAATGCTTGGCCATTATCGGTCATACAGGATCGGGTAAATCGACATTAATCCAACATTTTAACGGCCTGATTCGCCCGCAGTCCGGTACGGTCATCATCAATGGAATGGACGTATCTTCACCCAAGATCGATATTCGTACGTTGCGCAGACAAGTAGGGCTCGTTTTTCAAAACCCGGAGGATCAACTGTTCGAAAAACTGGTCGGTGATGATGTAGCTTACGGTCCTTTTCGGATGGGGCTGCCTTTAGAGGAAGTGCGGCGACGCGTTCAGTGGGCGATGGACTTGGTCGGTCTTTCGTTTCAGGAGATGAAAGACCGTCCGACGTTTGCCTTAAGTGGCGGACAGAAGCGCAAGGTGGCATTGGCTGGCGTCCTTTCCTTGCAACCCAAGGTTCTCGTGCTTGACGAGCCAACAGCAGGGCTGGACCCGCGCTCTCGTCATGAGCTATTGGAACGCATCCGCCGTCTCAATCGGGAAGAAAAGCTAACGGTTATTTTCGTCTCACACAATATGGAAGAGGTCGCCAAGCTTGCTGATCGTGTCTACGTCATGGCAAACGGCAAATCAGTCTGCGATGGGACACCACGACAAATTTTTGGCAATCAGGAATTGTTACGGGAGCATCATATCGGCACACCGGAATCGGTTGATATTTTATACAGACTCCGTGAACAGGGCTACAGCATTGATCCTAGCGCTTTTTTACCTGAAGAGACAGCGATGGAAATTTTGAAACTGTTGAACCGCTAAGGAGGGGGTCCACATGTCAGCAGAATTTGAATTGACGCGCAATATTACCATCGGTCAATATTTACCCACTGCTTCGGTCGTTCATCGTCTCGATCCTCGTTTCAAGCTAGGTGCTTTCGTCATCCTCATCTTAGCGATTGCCATCTGCGATACATACGTGGGTAACCTGTTTGCTTTAGCCATTTGTATCTGGATGTTTCAAATCTCGAAAATCCCCCTGCATTACGGCATATCCGGAATCAAGCCCGCTATCCCCTTTATCATTATTTTGGCGATCATGCAGTTGCTTTTTTACGGGGAGGTTGTCAATGGCGGAACCGTTTATTTGAAATACGGCTTTATCACGATCACGAGTGAGAGTGTACGCCTCGTCATCGTGTCTGCGATGCGCTTTGTAGAAGTGATCTTCTTATCAAGTGTCCTCACGCTCAGCACTTCAACGACGGAACTCACGCACGGAATGGAGCGACTGCTGGGGCCTTTGGAAAAAGTAAAGTTTCCGGTCCATGCGTTTGCATTGATCATCACGATTGCAGTGCGCTTTGTACCTACCTTTGCGATGGAAATGGAAAAAATGATGAAAGCACAAGCATCCCGTGGTGCAGATTTCGGTACAGGAGAATGGTGGCGGATCATCCAGAGAACAAAAGACATGTTTCCCATCATCATCCCGTTGTTTAATGTAGCGCTCTCCAGAGCGGAAGATTTGATTTTGGCAATGGAAGCCAGATGCTACACACCAGGTGCCGCACGGACCAGATACACCCAATACAAGGCGGTAGGCAAAGATTACATCGCGCTAATCGTGAGCATAGTCATTTCTGCCGTCATGCTCGCCATACCTTGGTAAGGAAGACTTGCGGGAACTCGCCCGAGTAGGGCATTCCACATAAAACTTGTAAAAGGAGGAGTATGCATGGAAAAAGGCTTGACCGTTCGCAAGATTGTCATTGCAGGCGTTCTGGGCGCGATAGCGATTTTGCTCGGGGTGACACGTCTCGGCTACATTCCGGTTCCGACAGCAGCGGGCAATGCCACTATTATGCACATCCCGGCTGTTATCGGGGGCATAATGGAGGGCTGGGGCGTTGGTATGATCATTGGCCTTATATTTGGAGTCTCTTCTTTCTTAAATGCCACCGTTCCGCTTTTTAAAGACCCTCTTATCGCCATCCTGCCACGTTTGTTCATCGGTGTGACTGCTTACTTGACCTATGTTGGTTTGAAAAACGTTAATCAGTACTTGGCGATTGGTGCCGCTGGCTTTATTGGGGCGATGACAAACACGATCCTGGTATTGGGTATGGCCGTCATTCGAGGATACATGACGCTCGGTGTAGCGACCACAGTCGCAATTACGAACGGCTTGCCAGAAGCAATTGTTTCGGTCATTGTTACGTTGGCTGTCGTTGCAGCTTGGAAGAAATTAGGCTCAGCTGGCAGGCAAAAATCAAAAATTTCAGGAGACTTATAATGACTGGAACGATTGTTGATGTACCCGGCGTTCTCGTCGGGCATGCACAAAATGAAGAAACATTAACGGGATGCAGTGTGATTATGCTGGAAAAGCCGTCTGTCTGCGGCGTGGATGTCCGGGGTTCTGCCCCGGGCACCCGCGAAACGGACCTCTTGGACCCTGTCAATCTGGTGAGTGTCGTTCATGCAATTTGCCTTTCGGGTGGCAGTGCATACGGTTTGGATGCTGCAACAGGTGTCATGCAGTATTTGGAGGAACAAGGCATCGGACTGGATGTTGGCTATGGCGTCGTTCCGATCGTTCCAGCAGCAGTCTTGTTCGACCTGGCTGTAGGCGACTATCGGGTTCGACCGGATCGTCAAATGGGCTATGAGGCAGCACAGGCAGCAAGCCGTGAGACAGTAGCACAAGGAAACGTTGGTGCTGGTACAGGTGCTTCAGTAGGAAAGTTGAATGGATTTGGGAACGCGATGAAGAGCGGGTTGGGGACAGCTTCCGTGATGTTACCCAATGGACTCGTCATAGGCGCAATCGTCGCTGTAAATGCGGTCGGTCATGTCGTAGATCCGCAGTCAGGGACGATCATAGCCGGGCCGAGAGATGAACAGGGAACCATTCGGGATAGCATGGAGATAATGCGCCAGCAAGCTTTTGTTCCGATCCCTCCAGGTACGAACACGACGATTGCCGTAGTCGCGAGCAATGCCCGCTTGTCCAAAGCTGAAGCAAACAAAGTAGCGCAAATGGCTCATGATGGGCTTGCCCGTACGATCCGGCCGATTCACACCATGTACGATGGCGATACGATCTTTGCAGTAGCAACAGGCGAAGTAGTGGCGAGTGTAGACTTGGTGGGTGCGTTGTCCGTAGATGTGCTGGCAGAAGCCGTCATCCAAGCGGTTAAGCACGCAGAGGAAGCAGGGGGACTGCCATCTTATCGCAGTTACTTCCAGGAATAGGTGTAACATAATTGGATGCAGAGGAGAGGATTGGCGGATGAATCAGGTGATATCCTTTGTTGACGAGCAGGAAGTTGTGCGCCTAACGCAGGAGCTAGTTAGAATTCCGAGTGTGTTTCGCCCCGAACAGGCAGGAGCGAATGAAGAGCGGGTCGCGCTATTTGTCGCCGATTATCTTCGCAATATGGGTTTGCAGGTCTTCTATGAAGAGGTTGTTCCAGGCAGACCGAATGTCATCGCTTTTTACGATTCGGGCAGGCCTGGCAAAACGCTTTTGTTCGAAGCCCATACGGATGTCGTAACAGAAGGGGATCGGGATGCTTGGAGCTACGACCCTTTTGGAGGGACAATATCTGGTGGACGTATCTACGGGCGTGGCTCCTGTGACACAAAAGGAAATCTGGCAGCCGCGATATGTGCCGTCAAAGCTATCCAACGATCCAAACAGTCTTTTACAGGTAAAATCCTCCTGTGCATCCCTTGCGATGAGGAGAGCATGATGATCGGGATCAAAGACTTCATCCGTCGCGGTTGGGCCAACAACGTCGATGCGGCGATCATCTGCGAACCAGAAGAAAATCAGCTCTGCATCACGCAAAAAGGAGCCATACGAGCCATTCTTCGTACATTTGGCAAGATGGCGCATGGTGCCATGCCACTGACGGGAATCAATCCGAACACAAGGATGGCACGCGCCATCGTGGCGTTAGAGGAGCTGGAACGCAAGGAAATGGCTCGTCTGGGAGAGCATCCGATGTTGGGGTGGCCGAGTATCACTCCGACGATTTTGCAGGCACCGGTCAAAGGAGATGCCCAAATCAACGTCGTACCCGATCAATGCATGACAACACTTGATATTCGCACGGTACCCGGGCAGGACCACCAAGAGCTGTACAAAGAAATCAGTGCCATATTAGAAGGATTAAGCAAAGAGGATGACAAGTTTAAAGCCACCTTGGAGCTCATCGAAGAGCGTCCTTGGACGTTGACTGGCATGAGGGAAGAAGTCGTGACTTCTGTCGCGAGCGCCTATCGGGAAATCACGAAAAAAGAACCTGTATATAATGGTGTCCCAGGTGCGACAGATGGAACCTTCCTGCACAAAGCCGGCATACCGATTTTGACGACAGGCGCAGGCGATCGCCACATCCCTCATCATGCAGATGAGTACGTAGCGATTGACCAATTGGTGGAATCCACCCAGCTTTTTGCCTTATCTGCATTGACGTTTTTGACGCAGCCTGTACGAGCTTGATCATCTATAAAAGAACTCTGCTTACGCTAACGGCAGAGTCTTTTTCTTTTCGCAAAAGAAGTTTTCTTTGTAAAAACTTGCAGAATCCATCTAAATTTTTTTACAATAGGTTTGTTACATAAGCGAAAAGGAGGCACGTGCCTATGAATATGCGCTGGAATTTGAACGTCTTGTATTCCTCGTTTGATGCACCAGAATGGAAACAAGATTGGGAGAAGTTAGTACGTGAAATGGAAGAGATCAAAGGCTGGGCAGTTCAAAACTTGCAATCTTCAGAAGATGCAGTAGCGAAGATGGAGACATACATAACGATGATGACCTCCGTTCTGCAAACGCAGTTCCGCTTGTACGCCTATGGAGAGCTGACTGCAAGCGTCGATGCCAAGAATGAAGCAGCATTGCTCGCGATTGAAAAAGTACAGAATCAGGCAGTTGAGTTGGTTGAACCAGGCGTACAGTTCCAAAAGTGGCTAGGAACGTTGAGCAACCTAGACGAGTTGATTAGCCAATCGGATCTGTTAGAGACACATCGCTTTATGTTGACAGAAATGTCAGACAAGAGCAAATACATGCTGAGCGAAAAAGAAGAAATCGTCCTGGCAAAAATGAAAAATACAGGGTCAAATGCATGGACAAAGCTCCATGAAATGCTGACTTCCACCTTGCTGGTAGACATTACAGTCGATGGGGAGCACAAACAGCTTCCATTGCCAGTGGTGCGGAACATGGCGAATGAAAAAGATCCGCAGCTTCGCAAAACGGCATACGAGGCAGAACTTGCTGCTTACAAAAAAATCGATCAAGCTGCTGCTGCCAGCTTGAATGGAATTAAGGGCGAGGTTATTACGGTAGCGAAGCTCAGAGGCTATGAATCGCCGCTGGATAAGACGTTGCAAGACTCCCGCATGGACCGCGAGACGCTCGAAGCGATGCTTCAGGCGATGCGTGAGAGCCTGCCATCCTTCCATCAATACTTTCGTACAAAGGCGAAGCTGCTCGGTCATGAGAGCGCTCAGTTGCCGTTTTATGATTTGTTTGCGCCAGTGGGTGAGGCAGACATGCGGTTCTCGTATGAGGAATCCCGCGACTTCATCGTGAAGCACTTTGGTAGCTTTAGCGAAAAACTCGCCAACTATGCAGCACGGGCTTATGACGATCAGTGGATTGATGCTGAGATTCGTGAAGGCAAGCGTGGAGGGGCATTCTGCTACAACCTGCACATCGTAGGGGAGAGTAGAATTATGTCCAACTACACAGGCAGCTACAGCGATGTGAGCACAATGGCACATGAATTGGGACATGGCTATCACGGAGAATGTCTCGTAAACGAAGCCTTCTTGAATAGCGAATACCCAATGCCAATCGCCGAAACCGCTTCCATTTTGTGTGAAACCATCATTGCCAATGCAGCGCTTGAACAAGCGACCTCCGAGGAAGCATTTGCGATTTTGGAAAATGATATTAGCGGAGCAAGTCAGGTGATCGTCGATATTTATAGCCGTTACTTGTTCGAGACTGCTGTATTTGAGCGCAGAACAGAAGGTGCCTTGTCTGTTTCCACTCTAAACGAACTGATGCTGCAAGCGCAAAAGGATGCTTACGGAGATGGTTTGGATCCGGCAGCCCTACACCCGTACATGTGGGTATGCAAACCGCACTACTATAGCGCGGATTACAATTTCTACAACTTCCCGTATGCTTTTGGACTCCTCTTCGCGAAAGGCTTGTACGCAGAGTATCTCAAGCGCGGGGAAGCTTTTGTTGAGCAGTACGACAAGCTCTTGTCTGTAACGGGCAAAATGAGCATTGCAGACGTAGCAGCTATCATGAATGTTGATGTACGCTCAGTCGATTTCTGGCGTAATTCACTCTCTTTGGTTGCAAAAGACATCGACAAATTCGTTGAGCTCGCATCTGCACGTCTGAACTAAATAGGAAGAACGTCCGCTATGTCATTAGCGGACGTTTTTTATTCATAATGCAAAGCGTTTTTGTGCGCATAGGGAACAGAAGGGAAGGAGAAAGTAAGAAAAAACAGATGAGGTGATTACGTGGTAAACGGATTGCAGTTACTCGACCTATTGCGGGAAACGGAGAACAAGATGCTGCATTTACATAGAGCCATCGACAGAGTAAGCAGCGAGCCGGATTTCAAGGAGTCTGTCAGTGTTCTTACCGTAGTCGTTCGTGATTATCAGCTTCAGCTCGATAAAATGAAGCAAGCGTTGGGCAAAATCGAAATCGGAGGGCAACAACAACAACAGCAGCAGGCCCATAATACCGAAATACATTAAACACAGAAAAACAAACAGCCCTCGAACTGCTCCAAAGGCAGGTAGGGCTGTTTGTTTGCTTTTATGTGTAGGATAGCCTACTGCAAATTAGCGTAACGCTTCACTCCGTAAAACGGGTAGAGCTTATGCATGTATTCGACTTTGCCATAGCGAACATCTTCGCCATTCGCATGAACGATTGCCCCATTACCCAGATAAATCGCTACGTGGGACACGTGTCCTTTTCCAAGTGCATCGTAGAACAAGAGGTCACCAGGCTGTGCTTGATCCAGTGATACTTCTTGGCCGCCACGGAATTGATCTTCAGAAGTGCGCGGAAGTGTAACCCCAAGCTGCTCAAAAACGTATGAAGTAAAGCCACTACAATCAAAGCCATTTGGAGTAGTTCCGCCTAAGACGTATGGTGTATTGAGCAATGGCTCAAAAATTTCCTTCATACGACCCAGATCTTCTGCATTTACCTCGGCAGGCAGCGAAACGGTAGAAGTGAGGTTTGGACTTAGGAACTCTGTAGCAACATATGCTTCACGATCTTCGAATTCAATTTTCGTCCATTCACTACCCGTTTCTACGACTTCTACAATGGAACCGACTCTTAGTTTGCCTAACACTTTTGCGTCAGTCGAAGGCTTTTTACGCACATTCAGCACGTCACCAGTGACGCGGGCCTTTTCACCGGCGGTTAGTTCTTTAGACTCAGTGGTAGCGTTATCATTCTGATTGACAGCTACATCGGAAGGAATGTCAGTCGCAATGGAGTCAGAAGTGTTTGCACCATGAATAGATAAAGTTTGTCCAATTGACAATTTATCATCATTCAGTTGGTTCCATTGGATGATTTGATCCACCGATACTTGATGCTCGCGAGCGATCTTGCTCAGGGTATCACCTGCTGATACCACATATGCCGATGAGGATGCATGGGCAGCAGTAGGCAGCAGAGTGAAGAGGGCGAGGAAGGTGAGTAGCCTCGAAGTCTTTTTCATGTCATCGTCTCCACCAATCTACTAAAATCTACATATCTATCTAAAATTCTATCGGATTTCCGTTGGTAAATCTATGAAAAAAATAATCTTTCACTATTTTTTCAAAAACTATTGCTTTAGGAGATAGAATCGTGCTATATTACAAAAGTCGCCGCAAGATGGGGACGAAAACCAAATGGAGCTGTGGTGAAGTTGGAGTTCACGCCGGTCTGTCACACCGGAGGTCGCGGG